>DASQUN010000199.1:0-4106 GCA_035641275.1 Candidatus Udaeobacter sp.
CGGGAGGCTGCGGGCACAGGGACGTGGAGGTTACGTTCAGGCCCGGACCGTGGGAGCCATCACCATTGGAGCGGATCGGGTGGCGGCCGACAAGGTAGAGGCCTATTGACCGCGGCCGGAAGGGCTTGCCTCTCGGTTTACATTGTGTGACGGTCTTTCCTCGGTCCATGAATAATCCGGGCTAGCAAGTCTATCGTCAAATCAATCCAGTGACCGTCAGGAGATAGGCGACGGCGAGAAGCGCGTACGCTAGACAGGAAATACAAAGGAAAATTAAGTTTAGCTTTCCCGGCCGCGCGGCGCCAGGAAGGTGGCGCGGCAAGTAAACGTGGTTGAGAAAGATCAACGCGACGGAGAAGAGCACGGTGCCGACGAATCCAATGACGGCCGAAAGCAGAATGAGGGGTCCCGGCTCGGCGAAGACCATGGTTGCGGCGGTGATACCGGTGAGCAGGAACAAAAAGACCAAGTACCAGAAACGAACGGACAGGGATTGGGCTCGAGGAAAGAACGCGTAGACGCAGTCTGTATGAATCCGGCTCACGGCGTCCACGGTCGCCAACCAGGTATCCGAGAGAAACGCTGCCGCGACGACCAAAAATAAGATTCTTCCGAGCGCGCCCCAGCTTACTTCAAAGAAGCGACTTTGAACGACGGCGAGTTCATAGCCTTGAGGTAGAAGGCCTGTCGGAAACAGTAAGGCATACGCCAACAGACAAGTCATCAACGTTGTAATCAGATTGCCGCCGACGCCGATGCCGATATCCCAGACGAGATACCGTCTCCAGCGCCTGACATGGAGGAGCCCTTCGTCGTTACCGGGGGTAGCGCCGGACGCGGGAATCGCTTCGGCCCTGCCGGTAATCGGTCCGGTAATTCGTCCCATGTAATGGGCCATTCCGGCTCCCTTGTCGCGCACCCAATAAGAATAGAAAAGCGTCCAGAATCCTCCCAACCCAGCGAAGGTGATGGCGGTTAGCAGTATCGTGGCGTCCGCCCGATCCCAGGGCCGGGGCATCGTTAGGTCCGGAACGACAAGCGCTTTGATGAATTCAGGGACAACCCGCAGCGCTTCCGTGTTGGCGCTGGCCCAGAGAAGCCCCGCGAGTGTCACGAGCGCGACTCCCCACATGAACGTTTCTACGAGGCGGTAAATCACATTGCTGAGAAGTACGGCGGTTAAGAAAACAAACATGGAAAGATAACCCCACCAAAGTGTCTGCGCCCTGGCTGTCCAACCGGTCGGAAAATTTGTCAGTGCCGCCAAAGAAGTGCCTCCGGCTGCGGCAAAAGCCCCAAACCAGAGAAAAGACAGGGTCATCAAGATCCAGAGGCAGAGCGCGAAGAGTCGATTCAAGCGAATGAATCCCTGAAAAATGCTTTCGCCGGTGAGCAGCGTATAGCGTCCGATCTCATAGATGACAGGAAATTGGAGAAGGCACGCGGGAAGCAGCAGAAAGAGAAATGACAATCCATATTTCGCGATGATGTAGGGCCACCAGATCAGCTCACCGCTGCCTTGAGCCAGGGCCATGAAAATGACACCGGGCCCCAGCGCGGCCAGCATGCTGGGAAGCGGTGGAAGAGGCGCTTTCCTAAACGGCGGTAGAGTTCCCCAGCGCTGGCTGTCGGACATGCGACGATGGCCTAGTCGATGCGGTGCACGGCACCATCGGGGAGCGACGAAATGAAACTGCGCAAAGCGCGCTCGAGGTAATCCGAGTCCTTCGACTCCAGCGTGACTTTGACTTTGTACTCCGGCGTGTCCAGCACGGGATACGAACCTAAGAGAAGTTGCGGGAACTTGGCCAAAAGATCATTCAACATCGTGGCGATCACACCTTCGCCGTGTTTCACGTAGACGTTCTTGAGAAAATAGGGGGCGTCGCGGAATGTTTCTTTGATGACGTGGAAACGCTCTTGAAGAATCCTGGGGATACCCGGGAAAATGAAGACATTGCGGATCTTCACCACCGGTGCAAAGAGCGCTTCGGTAGCCAGAAGTTCGGCGCCTTCGGGAACGTTAGCCATTCTTAGCCTAGCTTCATTAATGTCGGCGCCCAGCCGGTGGCGCATGCGCTGTTCTATATCGGGATGGCGGACGACTCTGATGCCGAAGCCGTGAGCGATCCCGTCGATCGTGACGTCGTCGTGCGTCGGACCCACGCCGCCGGTGGTGAAAACGAGGTCGAATTTTTCTGAGAAAGCCGTCACTTCCTGACCGATGAGTTCGATGACGTCGGGAATCGTCGAAATCTTTTGTACCTCCACGCCGAGCCGACGCAATTCAGTGCAGAGAAAATAGGAGTTGGTGTCCTGTGTTTTTCCCGAGAGGACCTCGTTGCCGATAATGACAATGCCGGCGCTCTTCGACATGCTGTATCTTCTATCGCAAGAAAAGTGTTACCCGCAACCTTCGGAGTTCAAATAGCGAGTTTTGTGTCTCCGATTCGATTCAAACCTCAAAACTCGCAACTCGAAACGGCACGGGGCGACGTTTTTTTCCACTTACAGGTCGAATTCGCTGCAGCTCATAAAGAAATGACAGCGAGGATTGGAACAAACGAAGCGGCATTTGTGATTGAGAAGCTTAGAGCCGCAGACGGGACAAAACTCCCACCAGTTTTCTTGCTTCTCTGGCTTGGGGGTCGAAGAATCGGTTGGGCTCATAATACCATTCGACTACGCACGCGGGGGAGCCGAAAGCGCGAAGCTTTCAGGGTATCAACGATAGCCAAAGAATTTCCGGCGATTATCCCTAGCTTGGCTTGAGCAGGGTTTTCGCCGTGTTGATAATCGCGAAAGTATTGTGCCCACGGCAAAGCCGATTTCTGCGGCGCGCCAGAAAGGCGGCGTCGTGTCGACGAAGATGACACGGTTCTAACTCGGCATGATATTCTTGTAATCGAATTCCCCCCGCTTGACAAGTAATTTTTTAAAGAGACCAGCGTCGGATGGACTTCGATGCGCGACCCTAATAGGAAAGATAAAAGGGTGAGTTGTCTCATTGAAAGATGAAGATGTGGATAATCGCCAACGAAAAGGTAGTCAAACAAGAACGCCGTCGCGCCCGTTGGAATGCCTTTTTGACTCCGGTCATTACGTTGACTTCCCTCGTGGCCTCGGTAGGGCTGTAGAGAGCGGCTTCCCCAAAGCTCCGTCTCAGACCGCGCTCCGCGGTAACTCGAAGCCAATCTTTTCCCATTGATCGGACTCTCACTTCGGCTATAATTCTCTTTCGTGCTTTGAGGCGCGATCATGAAGGAAATGGGTGTCATTATTTTGGCGGCAGGACAGGGCACGCGGATGAACTCCACTTTGCCCAAGGTGCTTCATCCGTTGGCGGGAAAACCCATATTTCTCCATGTCTTAAGCACCGCCTTGCGGCTTGAGCCGAGCGCGGTTGTAGTTATTATTGGACACGGGGCCGAGGCCGTCAGGCGCGCTCATTCTGACGGTGATGTGAGCTGGGTGATTCAGGAGAAGCAGCTCGGAACCGGCCACGCGGTTTTGTGCGCTCGGGACAGCTTGCGGAGTTTTCCGGGTGATATTCTCATTCTGAGCGGCGATGTTCCTCTAATCCGGGAAGAGACTTTGAAGACGATGATAAAAACCCATCGAGAGCGCGCTGCAGCGCTGACGCTGATGACCGCTTCTCTGGCCGTTCCCGGCGGGTACGGTAGAATCGTCAGCGACACCTGCGGGAAGATCGCCCGCATTGTCGAAGAGCGCGACGCGACGGACGAGCAGAAGCGGATTGGAGACGTCAACGCAGGTATCTATGTAGCTTCGCCTCGGTTTCTTTTTCCGGCTCTCGAACAGGTCAGGAATCACAACCGCCAAGGCGAATACTATCTGCCCGATATAGTGGCTATTGGGCTTAACCAAGGAAAAACAATTGCGACCGTCCAGGTCGATGATGCCCGCGAGATGATGGGTATCAATACTAGAGAGGAGCTCGCTGCGATGGAGAAAATCTTACAGGAGCGCATCAACCGAAAATGGATGGAGGCCGGGGTGACACTCAAAGATCCGGAGACGACTTACATCGAAGAAGGCGTGACCATCGGCAGGGATACGGTGATCGGCCCCAACACTCATCTCCG
>DASQUN010000200.1:0-5265 GCA_035641275.1 Candidatus Udaeobacter sp.
CTGGTCAACATCGTCGGCACATCCTCATACAGCCCGGCCAGGATTTTTGTTGCGATCCGCGCCCGCATCAAACTGGCGCTCATCGGCTTCACACTGCGGTCATCGTAACTCACTTACCGTCTCCTCTTCACAAAGCAGTAATGACAACTAGTGTCCTGGAATTAAAGTTCGTTTAAGAAATGCGACTTTGGCAACGGCTGCACTCACGTCGAAATCCCCTTGATCCCCCTTTTACAAAGGGGGAATTCTCTCCGTTACCGCCCGGTTCCTCTTGGAGAAAGAGGAGATTTGTGGCCCCAACGATTCATAAATTATTCAACGGATTTCAAATACGACACACTAGCGCTAATCTGAAATACCTGCGCTGTCAACTTCTCAGAATAACTACAAAGAATGCATAGGGCCAAAAAAATCTTCTTTCCGATGTTGGCGTTCTCTGCGGCGAAGTAGAGGTTCTCAATCAAACGCTTGCCGTTGAAGGTTTTTTGTTACAGGTCCTGTTTTTGCTTCAATTCCTTTTATGTCAAAGACCAGTCAGGTATAAACAGCGGTTGGAACCCTGAACTCCAGACTGCTCGTTGGAGCGAGGTTGTGGAGCGCCAAGACGCAGATGGGTCTTTTCAACAGTCTGGAACGACATCTGGAAGGAGAACCATTCCATTCGCATCTTTCATTCGCTGCGCTACCGGGATTATGCCCTGTTTTGGTCTAGTGATGTGCTCGCCTCGCTAGGCCACTTCGTCCAGGAGGTCGCGCTTTATTGGATCGCCTATGAAATCACCGGATCGGCCATGGCGTTGGGCATCCTTGGGCTATGCGGCGCGGCACCCCGTTTGCTGCTGGGCGCTCTGGGAGGGGTTTTGGTGGATCGCTATGACCGCAAGCGTCTGTTGATCCTGATTCAATTTTCCTCGGCCCTTCCAGTGATCATTTTCCTTGCGCTTTATATCCTTGAGACGATGGAGTTTTGGCACCTCCTTGCTCTGGAGATTCTTTTTGGTTCGATCCGCGCAGTAAATCCATCGGCGTCTCAGTCGATCCTTGCGGAATTGGTGCCGCGTGAGGACTTGATGAATGCGGTTTCCCTTTACACGATCGGTTTTAATTCCGCTCGGATCATAGGCCCCTCGCTAGGCGGCGTCCTGGTTCTGTGGATCGGCGTCGGAGGTTGTTACGCGACCTTTTTGGGAAGTCTGATTCTCTCCGGAATCGGACTCCTGCGCATGCGCTTGAGCGATAAGAGAGTCGCCAATCCGGAGCAGGACTTCATGCGCGAATTCAAGGAAGGGTTTCGTTACGTTTGGCATTCTCCAGTGATCCTGAGCAGCATCGTGGCCGCTTACACCTTCAGTATTTTCATCGTCCCCTACCAGCGGTTTATGCCGGTTTTCGCCAAAGAGGTCCTTGAGGTCGGTCCCGACGGACTGGGCCTATTGATGGCGGCGCCGGGAGTCGGAGCCATTGTTTCTTTGACTTTCTTGGCCTCGGCAGGCGAGCGATGGAACCGAGCGTTGCTCTTATGGATCACCACTACGATTACTCCCATTTTTCTGGCAATTTTCTGCGCGTCACCCATTCTTTGGGTCTCGGTGTTTTTGCTTGCTCTGGTCGGAGCGGGACAGGTCAGCTTTCGCACTATCAGCCGGGTGATCATCCAGCTCGAGGCTCCGAGGGATGTATTGGGACGCGTGATGAGCGTATTCAACATGGACCAGGGAATGCGCTCCGTGGGTTCTATCGTCATGGGGGCGTTCGCCACGATCTTCGGGGCGTCCCTGGGTCTCGCGCTCACCGCCGGAGTCTCGTTGATCGTCACCACCACGCTTTTTTACCGGTTGTTGACGAAACGAGCGTGAAAATACCGCCAGTGCCTTAAATCGAATTTTACATTCCCCCTCACCTATGTGACAGTTTATCTCCAAGGTGCTTCGACTAGTGTGCTGCATCAGAGATTCGCCATCTGATCGTTCCGTCATTTCCGCCAAGCTGGGCTCGCCCCTTGATGCTTGCTTGCCAGTCAATAATGCGGGTTAGGCCCGCATGTCATTAGGTAGCTTGTCTTTCTATGTTGGCGCGTATATAGCCAGAGAAAAATCGTTCCGAGAGGTGGATCCATGCAACTTCCTCCTATCGCTACAACGACGATAGGCAGTTTTCCCCGCCCGGGCTGGCTCGCGACCACAGCGCGTAGTCGTGTAACGTTCCGCCTCGAAGGCGCCGCGCTGAACGAGGCGCAGGACGACGCTACGAGTCTCAGCATCTGGACTCAAGAACGGCTCGGTCTCGATCTTCTCACTGACGGTGAGCAACGTCGGACGGGTTTTATCGATCACATTTTAGCGGCTTTTGACGGTATCGACCTCAATGAGCAGGCTATAAAGACAATCTACCGCCGGCGCGAACAAGAGCGCCTGGTGCCGCGCATCGTGGACAAGGTGAGACGACGCAAGGCTGCGATCGTCGATGATTTGCGATTCGCAAAAGCTAAAACTCCGAAACCGATCAAAATGGCTGTGCCCGGACCCATGACAGTCATTGACAGCACACTGGACGAGACCTATCAGGACGAGCCCGCACTCGCCATGGACGTCGCTGCGGCTCTGAATGCGGAGTTGCTCGAACTGCAAGCTGCCGGTTGCGATGTATTGCAGCTCGATGAACCCGCCATGACACGCTATCACGAAAAGGTCTTCGCCTACGGCGCCCGCGCTCTTGACCGCTGCCTCGAAGGAATCCATACGCCAACGATCGTCCACCTCTGCTACGGCTATCCCGGCGGCGCCGGCCAGCAGCACGAGTATGAATATCCCGAACTGCTAGAAGAATTACTAAAGACACGGATCGGCGGGTTTGCTGTCGAATTCGCCCGGAGCAACTATGATCCTGCCGTACTGAGCCTCTGCAAAGGACGGCTGATCCTGTTCGGTTGCGTGGATCCGGGCAACACACCGGTCCCCGCCGTCGCCACCGTCGTCAACCGTGTGCGCACCGCCCTTAAATATGTCGAGCCCAACGATCTGCTGCTCGCTCCCGATTGTGGGCTAATGACTATTAGTCGCGAACTCGCCAATGCCAAGGCCCGTCTGCTGGTGGAAGTCGCCAAGGAGTTACGAAAAACAGTTTGAATTTCTCGCGCGCGCGGAATACGCATGCCACGCAAAAACGCCTCTAGAAAGAAAGCGAAAACTCCGCCGTGTCCGGAATGCGGCTCATCCAGCGTCGTGCCGACCGTTCACGGCGTGCCGAGCCCCGCGCAATGCCAAGCAATAAACAAGGGCCGAGCCATTCTAGCCAGCCGGGAGGAATGGGAAGGAATGACCGAGTGGTACTGCAAAAACTGCGGCTGCGATTGGAGCGGCGAATGGCGGAGATTTAAGCGATTAGCGAAATTGGATCATCACGGATAAATCAACACGACCGTAGCTGATACCGCTGGCGATTAGTTGCCTCCCGGCGCTTCACACTTAATGCCCGCCCCCCGTTCCGCAACGAGGAGGGTCGAACAGCGATAGGTTCGCCCGTCCGATGTTCTAACCGTCGAAAGGGAGCCACCGAGATCGGTTACGACGTTCGGCCCAACTTTCGTTGAAGGTCTTGACAAACCGGCACGATCGCTCGATGTGGAAAAGCTCTCCAGTGTCAGATGCACAAGCCCTATGATGGCGATCGATTCGATCATTTGCGTTTGCTCCTGATCCCGTAAAACAGCCTGCGTCACTTGCCCCTTTACAATTTCCTTTAAGCCATTCACGTCTTCGTTGATTCTATCCAACTCATCCTTCATCTCTTTTGCACGATCGGGCCTAACGGACGTCTCGCGCAGCGTGATTAAAAATTCTTTGCGTCTAAGGTCGATATCGACCAACCGGTTAAATTCCTTAGACCCTCCTAATGTTACAGTGTACGTCGTCTTTAACGACTCGGCCATTCTCTGCCTGTCCGGCCAGCGTTCCGGCCTGCTTGCTAAACTTTGCATTTCTTCATGATAGCCATTCAACCCAACCAGAAATGTCATACCTGGATTTACACTGGCCGTTGCGCAGCCGAAAACAAAAGCTAACAGTAACGCGTTGTTCATCTTCATAATGCGAGCAAAATACCACACATCAAGGATTGCCAGAAGCTTTTCTTACTCCAGGGATCGTGTCACCTGTATATGGGACAGGATCCGAATTGAGCTAAATCGGCATGGACCCACAGTCTGTTCGTAAACCGTTTCATTTTCCGGGTTTCGTTCTCCATCAATTCTCACCTCGGCTGATTTTTCACGCCGATCCCGCTTGACTCGGGTCCAGTCCTGTTGGAAAATCCGGTCTAATCTCATACCGGGAGACTCCGATGGTTACAGCAAACGATCTCCAGGGCATTATGGCGATGATGCCGGCGTTTACGACGAAGGACGGCGATCGTCCGGATGCGGAAGACACCGTAGATACTGGCGAATTAACCCGCGCCGTCGATCAAATTATTCGCGACGGCGGCGCTAATGTCATCACCACCACCGGAAGTTTCGGCGAGTTCCACACCCTGCTCTGGGAGGAGCATAAAAAGCTGATCGAAGCGACGGTCGCGACGACGCGTAAGCGCGTGCCTGTTTTTATTGGCTGCACAAATTTGAATTGACGGGAAGCGATGCGGCAAGCGAGATTCGCGCAACAAGTGGGCGCCGATGGATTGCTGTTGGGCGTTCCCTTCTACTATCAAGCAACGGTCGACAACGTAATACAGTTTTATCACGATATCGCCGACGATCTCCCAAAGATGGGTATCATGATCTATCACAATCCTACCCATCACCGGGTCACGATCCCGGTGGGCGCATTCAAAAAGATCACGGAGAAACCCAACATCGTTGGCATGAAAGACAGCCACCGCACCCCGCTGCAGTTCATCGAGCTGATGAACATGGTGAAAGGCAAAATCAGCGTCTTCGTCAACCAGACCCAGGCGTTTCCCTACGCCATGCTCGGCGCTTCAGGGTGCTGGTCGTTTAACGTTTGGATGGGTCCGTCCCCGGTAATCCGTCTCCGCAATGCATGTTTCGCGCAGGATTGGGAAACCGCAAAGCAAATATGCCTCGACTTGGACGGTGTGGGTAAAGTCGGCCCGAACATCGGCAACCTCTCGTGGCGCGAGAACGTGTTCAAGCTAGCAACCAATGAAGCAGGCTATTGCGATGCCGGCCCGCTCCGTCCACCTTTTCGCATCGTACCGCAGGAGGTTATCGATAACGGCAAGAAAATTGCCGCCTATTGGAAGTCGCTA
>DASQUN010000201.1:0-8960 GCA_035641275.1 Candidatus Udaeobacter sp.
AAAAAAGGCACGCTCGGGGGGGCAGGGAGAGTCCCACATGAGTACCAAGGGATCGGCTAATACGAACGCTCAGTGGACGGCGGACCCGGAGCGAGGTTGGATCCGTGCCGATGAGCGCCGTGATCTGCGCCAGCAGAACCATTCGGCAACTAAACCCAAAGAAAATCGCGGCAAACACGAAGGCCAGCACAAAAGAAAGGGCAGCTGAGCTGGGCGTCGATAAAAGTTCAGGCGAAAGATTTGGCATTTGCCGTGGCCGAAGGGGCTTACCCCGTCCAGGCCCGCGTTTATCGATGCCTTCGTTTTGATATGCTTTGTTCGAGCAAGGACAAATAGAAAATGAAAAGAGCTCATATAGTCCTGTCAAGTGCAATCATCTTCCCAATCTATTTATGGACTGCTGCGGCTCCTGACGTTGCGTTTGGCAGAGAACCTGCCGCTGGCGTCCGCGAAGATTCGCACCCGAGCGGCGGTCGTTCATCGGTCAGTCAAGATCAGCTCGAAAGACTCCGACGGGTGATGCTGCCTCTCATTAGAGCAACTGATCAGCGACGGGGCTCGGAGCAAATACATGTAAAGATAGTGGAGGACGCCCAAATCAATGCCGCAAGCGCGGGCGGCGGCGAGTTCTATGTGACCGCCGGGCTGCTAAACAAAGCTAACGATAACCAGCTTCGCGGTGTGCTCGCGCATGAGATTGCTCACGACGATCTCGGTCACCCCGCGAGGGCGCAAGTGTTAGGCACGGGTTTGGGGCTCGGCGTGATGTTACTGGACCGGCTGATTCCGGGTAGCCGCGCGGTCACTCCTATCGCAGGCACGCTGATCGCGCGACGGTACAGCCGGCCACAAGAATACGAGGCGGATCGTCAGGCCGTCCAAATTCTCCGTCGCGCCGGCTATTCCAAGGACGTGATGGTCGGTGCGCTCAGCTGGCTGATGCAGGCTCAGGGAAACAGCGGCGGCGGAATCCTATCAACGCATCCTGCGACATCAGATCGGGTTCGAGCCTTGAAAGGATTGCGTTAATACTTCCCGCTCCATAGTTCGAGAAAATCTGCCTGCCGAGACGGATCGAATGGGGGCTGGCGAGTAAATTTCTCCTTAAAACCAGTACTTTTTACCTGCCTTCAGCCAGTCGCTTCTGCGGAAGTGCCTAATTTTAAATATCATTTTGATGGCATAACCGTTGCTCTACTGCCTACCAGGCTAGACTAATTAGAGGAGAATTTATGAAATCACAAAATTATGTGTCCGTACTGGCAATCCTAAACGCGATGCTAACTCGCGTTTGCAGTTCATTACCGCAAATCGAGCAGGCGACCCGTGGGCTATGTTTAACTGATATTCCAGTCGGCTCTAGTCGTGGCAGTGTTTCCGATAAAGCGGACGTTTAGATGAGTAAGGCGAATCACAGCTGGCTGCCAATTGTCGGAATGCAAATCGGCAAAAATAACCGCGCGAAAGGAAACAACGAAATGGAAACGACGACCAATACATTGGGAAGCAGGGCTGCGATATTTTTCCTGGCAGGGATGCTCTTTGCCGGATGCGCAGGGGGTCCTCTAAGTACACGCGAGAAGGGCGCCGGCATCGGCGCGCTCGGCGGCGCGGCTGCGGGTGGTCTTGTCGGTGCGGCCGTCGGACATCCCGGGGCTGGAGCCGCAATCGGCGGCGGTTTGGGACTGGGTGCCGGTGCCTTGGTCGGCGATCAACTCCAAGGCCACGAGAACACGAATTACCGCCAGCAGCAGCAGATCAACCGGAACCAAGCCGAAATTAACCGCAATCGGCAGGACCTTGAGCGAATACGACGCCAGAGCGAATACTGAGTAGCATTGGTCCATGGATCGAAAATAGACTAGCGGCCGTTACTCAATAGTGGAAAAGATTACTTCAGGTCTCGGCGGAGTTTCATGACGGAACTCCGCCGATTGGCCCAGATCCTGACGATATATAGAACCAACCGAATCAAAAGCTCACACCTCCCTTACACCAAAGAGTTGGGAACCTGTGAAAGTTGTTCGACGATTCGGTTTGTCCGCCGGCTGCAGTCGACGGTTTCATCAGCCCCCTCTATCGTTAGCCGATCTCGCCCTTGGATGCGCGGAAACATACTTCAAGCGCTTTTGTGCCTCTCAGATTGACGCGCCGGAATCCTGCTTGTTATAAACACGTATTAAGAGGAGGGACACGTCATGCGCATCATCGACGCTGATGGCCATGTCGAAGAGAATCCGACTACTTTCAGCGATAATTATTTTGATCCGGCGTTTCGATCTCAGCGGCCGCAGGTCATTGGCATGGATGGCCTGGCCTATTGGATAATTGACGAACAGCTGTACCCCCGCCGCGTTGGCCGAGGGTGCAATAACTTAGGCACGCCTGTGAGCTTCCAAGGGAAACCCACCAAACACGCCGCGCGCAAACCTGACAGCGTGGAGAGTATGGAACTCAGCGATTTAGGGGCACGACTAAAGATCATGGACGAAGAGGACCTTTCGATCCAAGTTCTCTATCCCACTTTGTTCCTCGCCTATCCGCTGAGCTGTAATCCCGCCTATGTGTCGGCTATGTGCGAGTCCTACAACCGATGGCTCGGCGATATCTTAGCCGGTCACGGAAGACTCAAATGGGTTGGCGTCGTGAACCTCGACGACATTCCCGCGGCGGCCAGGCAAGTGGACGAGTGCAAACGCTTAGGGGCGGTAGGCATCATGATCCTGGGTACGGCGGGCGACAGACTACTGGATAACCCGAGTCTGGTGCCGTTTTACGAAGCACTGGCAGACACAAACCTTCCGCTGGCAGTCCATGTCGGATGGGCTTGTCCCGCCATCAATAACCTTTACACGCACATCTATCCTTCCGGCGTTGTCGCCTTTTTGATGCCGGTACTGATGGGCTTTGTCTCGCTGTTGAGCGGCGGGATATTGGACCGATTTCCGAATATGCGCGTCGTCTTTCTGGAAGCCGGAAGCTTATGGGTCCACTTCATATTGGAACGCCTACAACACCGCTTCCAACACTCCGGCAAGAATCTCTCTCAGGTGGTCACACGCACGACGCCAATTCAGGCGCTGCCCACAATGGATTACGTGCGCAAGGGCAATCTCTATTTTAGCGCCGAAGTCGAAGATGCACTGTTACCACAAGTTTTGGACCTTGTCGGCGAAGGACAAATCCTCTTTGGTTCCGACATGCCGCACGGCGACCGAGAACGTTTTGCCGCGCGGATGTTGCAGGACAGGAAAGATTTGAGTGACAACGCCAAGAAAAAAATTCTCGAAACCAATCCTGCTCGTTTCTATGATTTATCTGTTTAGCAGTTGCGCGGTTGATCCGATCGGCAATGCCACTTTGCCACCTCCTGGGCGTCATAGGTTTAGGTTCAACTCACGCCTTATTCGTGTCTATCGTAACAAGTAATTTCTTCCGACACCTCACTTTTTTACTTGTCAAACTTCCGAACTGTCTACAAACTTATTAATTTTATGTAGTTTTCTTCGTGGCATGTCTGTTGCTCTATGATGTGCCTAGACGACCGCATATTCGCGGATAGGGCTTTGAAAAAAGGAGGTGCAATCATGAAAGGTCTCGCTACACTGTTGCTGTTGGGTAGCTTAGGTTTGGGCGGATGCGAGTTCATGGCCGGCGCCGCAACGGGTGCCCTGGCTTCGGGAGCTGGCTATGAGTTCAACTCGAAACGGCAGATGGACAGGCTCGAAGATGATTATCGACGTGAGCGCATCAGCCGCAGAGAATATGAACAACGTAAAGGCCAGATAGAGAGAGGTTCGATCCTATACTGAGTCCGGACTGATCGTCTTCGCACCTGAGCGTGGATCGCATTGGTAAGTTGAACGGGTTGGCAAATATTGTAAGCAGCGCAAATTCACCATCCTGACCTTCTTCTTTTGTGCGCCCTGGACCCGAGTTTCGTTGGCCGGAGGATGCGCTGCCTTCCGGCCAATGCCCTCGACGACACAAAGTATTTTCCCGCGAAAATTTTTTCTGCCGTCTCGGAATGATCTCCAGTTACATCCGGAGGTTCAATGGCCCGCTGG
This sequence comes from Candidatus Udaeobacter sp., assembly GCA_035641275.1. Taxonomy (GTDB): domain Bacteria; phylum Desulfobacterota; class Binatia; order UBA9968; family UBA9968; genus DASQUN01. Next base: position 4,068 of record DASQUN010000201.1, read on the forward strand.
GCCGATTTCAAACAAAAATATCGTATGATCGTGGATGAAATTCCCCTTTATCCGTTCGACTCTATCGGGCACCCATCCTTGAATCTCGAAGTCGTGCGACACTACTCTTGAACCGGGCTTGAGCTGTCGCTCTAAGATCGGACGCAGCTTCGCGTTGAACTCGGTCAGCATATAGAGCGTTATGACTGTCGCCGGTGACACGTCGACGGTAAACGCATCCTGAGCACGAAATTCAACCAGATGATCGACTTTTTCTTTAGAGGCTTCGTCTTGCGCTTTCCGCACTAGGTCAGGATCGATTTCAATCCCGACGCCTTTCACCCCGTATCGCTTTGCCGCCTGAATCACAATACGACCATCACCGCTGCCAAGATCGTAGAGCACGTCGCCACTGTTGACCCGAGCCATCTCGAGCATGCGGTCCACGACATCGGGCGGCGTCGGCACGAATGGAACTTCACCATCGCTCAACGCAGGAAGAGACGAGCAGCCGGCCATGACCAGCAGCGTGAAAGTCAGCACGATCCCGCTTGCAAAGTTTCTCATCCTGTCTCTAAGGTTTCGAACTCGCCGTTTATAGGCGTATCCAGGCTTACGCGTCAACAAAAACCTTAAGACCGATCGCGCGCCTTGACAAAGCTCTCCGGTTGTTGTGTGCTTCGTTCTCACACGAGTCAGTCGATAAAGGAGAAAACGATGGCCATTTGGGATGATATTCTGACGGAACGGGATAAAGACGTATTTGCGCTTTCAGGGTACGGCAAACGAGCCGGCTTTGGACAAAGACCGGCCGTCCTGGTCATCGATGTAAACTATAACTTCGTCGGCGACAAACCCGAACCGATTTTGCAATCCGTAAAACGCTTCCGCAACAGCTGCGGTGAGGAGGGATGGGAAGGCGTCTATCGAATTCGCGAGCTCCTCATCGAAGCCAGAAAAAAGCATCTTCCGACCTTTTACACGACCGGACACGATGACCGAAACAACACAGTCGCCTTCGGCCGCTGGCAAGCGAAAAACAGCCGCTCCACCGAAGACATGACGGAACAATGGGACAAGGGCAACAGCATTGTCGAGGAAATCAGTCCCCAGAAGGGGGACGTGGTGGTTCGTAAGCAAAAGCCCAGCGCTTTTTTTGGCACGCCGCTAATGAGCATGCTCAACGAAGTTCATGCGGACGGCGTTTTGGTGACCGGGACGACGACCAGCGGCTGCGTGCGCGCCAGCGTCATCGACGCGTTTTCGTACAACCTCAAGGTTTCGGTGATCGAAGAGTGCGTTTTCGACCGCGGTCAGGCCTCGCACAAGATCAATCTCTTCGATATGGCCATGAAGTACGCGGACGTGATCTCACTGACGGAAACCCTCGAGTATGTCCGAGGGCTGCCGGACAATCTTTACGCGCCTGCGCTTTAAATCTGTTCGAAGTGTCTGGGTCTAAAGCTTGAGAAGGCGACACTCAAAACTCGGACCGGGCTTGCACCGTGATAGTCATTCACGCCGATATCCTCGGGAGTCTGCTCAGACCCGCGTCGTTGCTCGAAGCACAAGAGCAGCTCGCCGCTGGACGTTTAACCCTTGATCGCTTCAAGGAGATCGAAGATCGCGCCGTCGATCAGGCCGTCGCTCTCCAAGAGAGTGTCGGCTTGGAAGTCGTGACCGATGGCGAGATGCGCCGGCAGTCGTTTCAGAGCCAGATGACCGCGGCCGTGAGCGGCTTTGGTGAATTTGATCTTGACGCTTTCCTTTGGGGCGAGTGGTATGACGAGCAGGGCATGCAGCGAAAACGCCGGCCTCGCCGCCTGGGGGCGATCGCGAAACTTAAGCGCCTTCGTTATCTATCAGCGGACGAGTTTTCTTACCTCAAGAGTAAAACCACCCGAATTCCCAAGGTGACGCTTCCCAGCCCGGGGCTGTGGGCGAATTTCTGGTCGCCGAAATATTCGCGAGAGGCATATCCGACGCTCGACAGTTTCCTCACCGATATCGTCAAAATCTTGCGTGACGAAGTCAAAGAGTTGACTCGTCTCGGCGCCACCTACATTCAGTTGGACGCACCGCATTACGGCCTTCTCTTAGATCGTAGGACGCGCCGTTTTTACGAAGGCCAAGGCTGGGCATTGGATCGCTGGCTCTCGCTGGGCATCGACCTGGACAATGCCGTGATGGACGGCTTCCCTGAAGTCACCTTTGGTTTTCACGTCTGACGCGGAAATCAGGGCAGCCGGTGGCTGTCGGAAGGAGGCTATGAGGCGATCAGCACGCAACTGTTCCGCAAGCTCACAGCACAGCGGCTCCTGCTCGAATACGATGATGCGCGCTCCGGCAGTTTTGAAGCGCTTCAAGGTGTGCCGCAAGATAAGGTTGTAATCTTAGGCCTAGTGACGACTAAGAGATCAGACTTGGAGAGCACGGAAGAACTGAAGCGAAGAGTGTTCGACGCCAGCCGCTACATGGGCTTAGAAAGACTCGGGATCAGCCCGCAGTGCGGCTTCGCTTCCTCGATTATCGGTAACAAGATTTCTCCTCAAGACCAGCGGAGAAAACTGGAGTTGGTCGTCAAAACAGCCCAGGCGATCTGGGACTGAAGAAATCTTTCAGACCTGCTGCGTCATTGCCCGAAAGAGCAGAATAACTCCGATGACAAATAACAAGATCAACAGCCCACGATTAAACGTCTGCTGGTTGATCCGGTCCTGAGTCTTGAGTCCGCCGTAGAACCCCAGCAACACAAACAAGGTCACTTCCAAGGACAGAGACAGAGTCGACCAATTAAAAAGATTCCATGTCGAGACTGCGACCAGTTGGCTTAATTTGGTGATGATGAAGATCGTGGCGATGGATTTAATGAATTCCATCTTCGGAAGCCTCAGACTGTAGAGATAGATCGCCAGAGCCGGACCGGCGGCATTGGTCATGCCGTTAAGAAACCCGCTGATGAAGCCCGCAGGTAAGGCAAGTCTTCTTTCCAGCTGAGGTGAAATCGTAAACTCGAAGCGAAGCCAATTCGAAACAACAAAGACGAGGACCATCACACCAAGGCAAAAATTGAGCACCCAGAGCGGCAGCGTTGCCAGAACTGTGGTCCCTAGAAAGACGCCGATAACGGTCATCACGAAAAACCAACTAAAACGCAGAAACACAGCATACGGAAAGCCGCCCCGGAAGACCTGCGCGACATCCATGATGATGTTTGGGATAATGAGGATCGTTATGGCGATGCGGATGTCCAGCAGCAGAGCCACGGTCGGAGTCGCGATCAACGGGAAGCCCATTCCCGAAGCTCCTTTAACAAAGCCGGCCACTAGAAGAGCGAGGCCAACAAAGACATATGTCAGATCGAAAGACATTTTGGGCGGCGCGGTGTTGTATCAATGAGGTGCGGCACGGAGCTATGACGGGTCTTGACAAATTTACAGGGATTACCCGACAGGAAAGATCAAGTTTTCATGAGATTTATTGGTCGCACACCCGCAAGAACTTTCATACTATACCCGATCATCACGCTGATTTGGGAATACATAATTAACAGAGGCAGCCTGCGTTTCCATCCGCTTTTTCTTCCGCTGATGATCTGGGGTTACCTCCAATACCGCCTATGCGGGTTCTATCGGATCAAGCATGGCGGCGGCGGTCCAGGCCTCGAAACGCCGCCGGAACGCTTGGTGACATCGGGTCCCTACGCTTACACGCGCAACCCGATGTATCTTGGCCACGTGGTTTTTCTAACCGGCCTCGCCCTCACGCTACAATCTTGGTTCGCCGCCGCGCTCACGATTGGCATTGCCGGCTGGTTTCACGCTCGAGTTATCGGTGACGAAAGGAAATTAGCTGATCACTTCGGCCAACCCTACATTGTCTACACGAAATCTGTGAAGCGGTGGATCCCGGGACTATTTTAAAAAATTTGCTTCGGCCATCTATCGTCCGTGGAATCACAGTTGTCAAGCATGGTCGTTGACAAGAATTGAATCGTAACCTAATTTCAGGCGGCGCAAAAAACTATCGGCTGACGTGGCTCGAAAACGAGGCATGCATGACGTTTGCACGAGAGATCGTTTGTCCGCGTTGCGATCATCGCTTCCCCTTCTCTAAGGCGCTTAACCTATGCGTATGCGGCTCGCCGCTGTTTGTGCGCTACGATCTCAAGAAAGCGCAAACGACCCTCAAATCAACGCTTTTTGTAGGGCGCGGTGCCTCGCTGTGGCGTTACCGCGAGCTTCTGCCACTGCAAGATGATGCGAATCTTGTGTCGTTAGGCGAAGGTTTCACGCCACTGTTTGAAGCCAAAATCCTAGCACGCGAGCTCGGCGTGAAACGACTTTGGATCAAAGACGAAGCGCAGAATCCCACCGGATCATTCAAAGATCGAGGCCTCTCGGTCGCCATCTCGCGCGCCAAAGAATTGGGCATAAAGAAAGTCGCCATTCCGTCGGCCGGAAACGCCGGTGGTTCACTCGCTGCGTACGCCGCGCGCGCGGGCATTGAAGCATACGTGTTTATGCCGCGGGATACGCCGATTGCCAATCAGATCGAGGTGCAGCAGTACGGCGCCAATCTCACTGTAGTGGACGGGCTCATCCATGACTGCGGTCGGATCATCGCTGAGAGGAAAATGGCCGAAGGTTGGTTCGATGTTTCGACCCTCAAGGAACCGTACCGTCTGGAAGGCAAGAAAACCATGGGTTACGAGGTCGCCGAGCAGCTAAACTGGACGCTGCCCGACGTTATCATCTATCCGACTGGCGGTGGCACGGGGCTGATCGGCATGTGGAAGGCATTCGAAGAAATGGAAGAGCTCGGGTGGATCCCAAGCAAGCGCCCGCGAATGGTTTCGGTGCAGGCGAGTGGCTGTGCGCCAATTGTGAGGGCGTTTGATGCGGGTAATAAAAC
>DASQUN010000202.1:0-11229 GCA_035641275.1 Candidatus Udaeobacter sp.
CATACGCCGTCCGCACGAGCGGATAGAGAATAAAATCTTTCAGCACCCATACGGAAAAACAAGACACCGCGAGCCAAGCCGCGAAAAGTCCAAAGTGCCAAAGGCCGGCCATGAGGATCGCCGCGATGATCCAGCCGGGCATTTGGAACAGGACATATCTTTTCCAGGTGGACACGGCAGCGATCCTGAACGAACGTAGCAGTAGCATTAGCCACACCCCAGAACTGAGGGAATCCGGCGGGGGTTGGACCTAGAGAGACTGGTCGGCGCGTCGGTTCGCCGCCTGCTATACATGCAGTTGGAGCTCGAAAGGCCGGGGGAAACGGTGGCTACTTATCGCGCATGCTCCAGCGGCGCCCTGCGATCTGCCGAGCGCAGAAGCGGCGTGCCGCATCTACCGGTCGTGGTGTTTCAGCGATGTTGGCGACTACCTGAAAGCAATGTTCGTTTCGAGCAAAGCGATAACGTTCGTTGGGTTCAATCTCGATGGTGTTCATCCCCGGCCTGAGTCGGTAAGCTCTTTCTCGTCCAATCTCATCGCCACCAGCCTCGCGAATTCGAACCACGGTACGGCACTCGCCGGAACCATCGGCGCGAAGTCGCACTAGCCAGCGATTGATCCGCTGTCCCTCCCCGACCGGATCCGGCGACATATCCAAATCCACAACTTGGAGACGATGAGCGCCGCCACAACGTGCTATTCGATCATCATCAATCATCGCACAGCTTTGCAGCAAGACTGCCGCAAAGGCCAACAAAGCGATTCCGAAATTGCGCATATTACTTTTGCCTCCTGCAAGAGCTCGGCTTGATTGCCCCAAGCGGTTCTATCATTCTTGGTGGCCGTGCTGTCAAGCTCTTCGACCTTGTAAGCAATGAGTTGGGGGAATTACGCTCGAGACGTGCTATTTTTCCGACAGCTCCCCCGCAGCGATAGGTCAAGTCAAATTTTCTGTCCCAAAATTTGGACGCTAGACTCTGTGAGGCTAAAAAAACTTCAGCGATTTTTCCCACCGGTGCATCATTGCTTACGGATTGCGAAAAATCATCGCAGCCAAAAGCTACCGGTCGGCTGGCATGCCCATTGCTCATCTGAATGAGTAACGAAAGAGGAGGGCGAATCAATGCGACCAAACATGAAAAAGCTAATTCTGGGAAGTACTCTCGTCGTAGTGATGGGATCCGCCGCCGGCTGTGTTTATCCCGATTACTACAGTCGGTATGATCGCGACTACGCTTATCGCCGTTATGATCGTGATTATGATCGCTATTATGCGCGACGATACGATCGCGATTATTCTCGTCGATACGATCCCTACTATGCTCGGCGTTACGATCCCGATTACCGCTATAGCCGCTCCCGCTACTGGAATCGGTGGTCCAGCGATCGTGATTTTGAACGTTCGCACCGTTGGCATCACGATATGGACTGATGAATCGTGCCTGAACAAGTCGCGTAGCAATCCGGGAGAGGCGGCGATGCGGCGAGAATCGCCGCCCTTTGGTATGCGGCTAATCCGCAATAAGCAGAGAACAGGAAAAGGCAGAGAGCTTGGAATCTTCTTCCATTTGCGCCAGGTTGAATTCAGTATTCCAGTAGGCCAGCGATGGAGCCTCGCGTTGGTGAATTCTTTAACCCGCGGGAAGTTCGGTACCGTTGAATCGCGGTTTTCGTCTGCGGCCCATAATTCCATCGATGGGGCCGGGATCGAAGCCCGCCTCTTTTAGGCGGACCTGAACCAGCTGGATTTCGTCGCCGGCAGAATTGCTTGCGGCTTTATTGGCGGTGATGACCTCGGAAGGTCGGCCAGACGGAAATACGGCAAGCTGGGGCCGCGTTCTAGAAGGTAGAGCTGAGGCGGCCGGTTTTTCACCTGTTTGAACTTCTTGACGAGAAACTAATGGAAAGGTTTTTACCAGCGCGCATCCCGACTGAATTGCCAGCAGTGCCGATCTTGTTTTGGCTCCCAGGACCCCGTCGATGGGGCCGGGATTGAAACCCGCCGCTTTCACACGCGTCTGGACGATCCGGATTTCATCCAAACCGACGACCGCGGCGACCAGTTTTGGTGTTTCCGTCCCGCCGGTTGGCTGGATATCCTCCGCGAGCGAGGTCTCTAAAAGATCTTTAAGGCTCGCGCATCCTGATTGAAACCGGTGCAGCGCCGCTTTTGTTTTCGGTCCCATGACCCCATCAATGGGACCGCTATCGAAGCCGCTTTCTCTCATGCGAGTCTGGATAAGACGGATTTCATTTTTGCTGGGGGCTCTATGGGCCGCTTGGCTATCGTCGATGGGTTCTGCAGGTGCGGCAGAGCTCAACACGCCGGACTGCGTTTCTGATGTAACTGAATCTAGGGGTATCTCTGTTGGTTGAGGATCCGGGTCTGCGGTCACGCATGCGGCGATAAGAAACACTATCAGGAGCGCAAAATGCCGATACCTTGCCATCACGAACCTCCGTGTCTATTTCGCAACCAGTCCCTCGAAGCAAGTGATATGCCGGTGGCCATCGGCAGAAGAAGAGAGAAAACGGTTGTCTAAAATGCCTATGTCTAGCCTTTTTTGCGAATCGAAATGCCATAGTTGTGTGCTTCATGACATAGTTTGGGAAGGGTTGGGCGTGAGAGTCTCCGAATTGTTTCCATGTTCTCTTCAAAGCGCGCTGCATTGAGTTGGGTCTTGGCCTGTGCTATTTCCGGTGAGTCGAATTCTTCCAAGTGAAACGAACTATGATTGAAGGAATAGAAAGAGTCGGTGTCGTAGGACTCGGCGTTATGGGGTTCGACATCTCCTTTCTGTATGCCATGCGAGGCTATGAGACTTTGGTCTACGATGCCTCGCCAGCAGCCATGGAAGCTTTGATTGGCCGCAGCGAGCAGACCATCGAGCGGCTGAAAAAAAGAAACCGGATCTCCGGGCCTGAGATAGAGAACATTCGGCACCGCCTTATCCCGGCGCGGACGTTGCAAGCACTGGCGAAAATGGATCTCGTAACCGAAGCGGTTTCCGAAACGGCAAAGACGAAACTAGCAGTCTACCAGGCTTTGCGAGAGGCGGGCTTCTCCGGCATTCTCACCACCAATACCTCCTCGCTCACGCGCGCGGCTCTGCTCGCCAGCGGCGTTTGCGACAGCGGGAAATTCGCCAGTACTCACTTCTTCAATCCGGTGCTCTACACAAAGATGGTTGAATTTGTCAGCGGAGACATGGACCGAGGGAGGTTGAATACCATTGTTTCGTTTCTCAAAAGCCTGGGCCGCGAACCGATCGAGACGCAAGACATCTCTGGCTTCGTTTCGAATAGTATCCTTATGTACTATGCGGTCATGGCGCTCCGGTTGTTGGAGTACGGAGCACGGATCGATGAGATCGATCAAGCAGCGAAAGAACTGCGGCTCCTTCCGCCCTTCATAAGCTTTGACAGCTGGAAGCCGTCTATCGTCGAAGACGTAACCCGGGTCATGTTCGAACTGAGAGGCGACTCTTTTCTGCGGTCATCGAAATTGCTGTCCGTTCTGGCATGCAATAACCCGAAATTTTACCTTGAACAAAGACCCAATCCGGAAATTTACCAACAGGTCCGCAAGCAACCCCCGAAACTCAGCGAACCGATCATCCAGCGGGCTTTAACGACGACGATCCACGTGGCCGCGGCTAGAGTCGTGGAGCTCGGTGAGTCTCCGGCTGCAGTGGATTTTATTGCCACGGAGGGAATAAAGATCCCCAGGGCTCCATTGACGGAGATCGACAGCATCGGCCCCGGCGCCGTGCTCGAGGAGATTGAAAAAGTAAGCCAAGAGGTTTCGGTGAACTCGCTAAGCGCGCCACAGCTCCTCGCGGCAATGGCCAATGAGGAACAAACTTTTTACAAAAACGGCCAACCCAACCCCTGGCTCCGCTCCGTAATAGGACCGCCAACAACCCATGCGCGCCATTGACGTTCACGTGCATCCCAGCAGCCGCGGCCTTGACCGCGATGCCTGTGCTTATTTCACGAGAGAATTAAGCGAAGTTCCCAGCACGGAGGATCAATTCGCGGAGCTGTTTGTCAAGCAGCAGGTCAAAGCGCTGCTCATCGGGTGGCATCCGTCCACGGTCAAGGAAGAGACGCGAAACAGCAACGATTATGTCATCGACCTAGTGGCGAGATATCCGGACGCATTTGCCGGCGTCCTCGCCTCGCTGGATGTAGGACCGGAAAGCTTCGTCGAGATCCTCAAACAAGCCGAGGCGCTGTCAAGAAATCCTCGAGTCAAGGGCTTCAAATTCCATCCGCCGGATCAAAACTTCTATCCCAACGACAGAAAATATTATGCGTTGTGGGAGCTCTTGGCGGCCGCCAGGAAGCCGGTCATGTTCCATACCGGATTCACGGTGTTGGGAGCAAATCAAGAAGGAGGCAAAGGGATTGGTTTGGATTGCGGTCGGCCGATTCATCTCGACACGCTGGCGAGAGATTTTCCGCAGATGAAAATAATCGCCGCTCACCCGGGGTGGCCCTGGCAAGAGGAGCTTATCGGCGTCGTGACGCACAAGAAGAATGTGTACGTGGACACCTCGGGCTATTTGGCGGAGCAGTTGCCGGAGCTTTTTCAGAGAGCCATTCGCGGTCGTCTACAAGACAAGGCGCTTTTCGGCACCGATTTTCCGTACATCGATTTAGAGCAGGCACTGATCAGCTTCGAAAAGCTGGGCCTCAAAGACGCGGTTAAGGAAAAGATCCTTCTTGCCAACGCGCACAATGTGTTTGGACTGACGCAGGAGTAATGATTTAATCATGACCCAACTGACTTTAGACAGGATTTGTAACGTCCGTTTGGCGATAGACTCGACGAAAACTGCTTAAAGTTTTTATTCTGCAAGAGGAGATCAGTGATGGCTGAGCCAACGGGCAAGGAAAGAACCGCCTCACAAGCCTATCTCGAAGTGGCGACGGCGCACGGCGTCGATTACGTCTTCGGTCTGCCCGGCACGAGCGGCCAGGAGTTCATCGGGACCATCGCCGACCAGGAGAGGATCCGCTTCATTTTGGCTCTTCATGAGACCTGCGTTGTCTCCATGGCGGACGGCTATGCGCGCGTCTCCGGCCGTCCGACATTGGCGCAGCTGAGCACGCTTCCGGGCACCGCCAACGCGGTGGGCGCGCTTTACGACGCTTACCGGGACCGCTCTCCCGTCGTGGTGACGTCCACCAACGTGGATACCCGGATCGCCGGGCGCGATTCTCATACTGAGGGGAAAGACCTCGTTGAGTTGACCAAGCAATTCACGAAGTGGAGCTGCGAAGTTCATCGATCCGATCGGATTCCGGAAATTTTTAATCGCGCATTCAAGGTTGCTTCGACGCCGCCGACCGGCCCGGTTTATCTCTCCCTTCCCTCCAATCTTCTCGGCGAGTCCATTAACGTGCAAAATCCGGAGGCGGAACGGTCGCGCATCAGTCCGCGCATCGCAGGAGACCCGGAAGCTCTGAAGGATGCCGCCAGACTTCTGGCCGAGGCCAAGCGACCTTTGATCATCGCGGGCAGCGGCGTCGCTAAAGCCGGAGCGACCGAAGAACTGGTAAAGCTCGCTGAAATGGCCGTGGCCCCAGTCGTCATGGAGCCGCGGTATTCTTTCCTCAGTTTTCCGACAAGTCATCCTTACAGTTTTCAGATACCGGAACGGCAAGTGACTTTTAAGTTGCCGGTCTGGGGAGAACCGGATCTGATCTTCGCCCTCGGCTGTCGGTTGATACGGGAATACCGCTACCTTCCCGAGCCGGCGATCAGGCCTGAGACTCGGTGCGTGCACATCGAAGAAGATCCCTGGGAAATCGGCAAAGTTTTTCCTGTAGATCTGGGAATCGTGGCAGACGCCAAGAGCGCTCTTCGGACGCTCATCGAAAGCTTCCCGTCGATATCGGAGCGGTCCCATGGCAGCGGCCGAACCGAGCGGATTGAATGCCTTAAGCAAGCTAAAGAACAAGCGCGGGCCGATTTGGAAAATCGAGTTCAAGAAGGATGGGATGCAACGCCAATCAACGCGGCAAGACTCGTACGAACCATGGATAAGCTTCTCGAGCATGATGTGCTGATTGTCAACGAAAGCCCGACGAGCAAAGACGTGCTCGTGGCAAATTTACAGTTCACCCCGGGACGGTCCTACTTTTCCAATTCCTCGGCGGGACATCTCGGCTGGGGCTTAGGAGCCGCCATCGGCGCTACGCTTGCTTCTCCCGGCCGAAGAGTGGTCGCTTGCCTGGGTGACGGGAGCACGATGTTTGGGATACAAGGTCTATGGACGCTTGCTAAGTATCGCGTCCCTTTAATCGTAATCGTTTTTAACAACCGCGCTTACATGGCAGTGAAGAATCAATTTCGCGGTCCAGAGGAAAGAGTCAAGATCGCTGCCGAGCTGGGGGCGGAGTTGGTCGGCCCCGAGATCAACTTCGCGCGGATAGCCGAAAGCTTCGGTGTCTTTGGCCAACGAGTCGAGCAACCCGAGCAAATCGAAGCCGCGCTCAAAACGGCCTTGGATCAGTCGGGGCCGGCGCTGGTCGATGTGGTCATCAGTCAAAGGAGCAGAAAGGACTGAAAAGGAGCAACCGATGAAGGAAGAAACTAAGGAAGCGTTCAAGAAGGCCTCACTCGGCGCCGAAAATACGGCCTACGACATCATCGGCAAGCTGGATCCGGAATACTTCGAAAAGCTCAAGGGACTTTACGTCGATGGCACGTTTGGCCGGGAAGGCGCTCTGCCGAGGAAAACAAAAGAGCTCATCATGGTCGGTATCACCTGCGCGCTGAACCGTCCGCGCGGCGTTCGGCTGCACAGCGAACGGGCACTGACCCTGGGCGCAAGTCCGCGGGAAATATTGGAGGCGATGGAGATTGCCGCGATTCCCGGCGGCATGCCCGGCTTGTGGTTGGGCGTGGAGACGCTACAGGAGATTCTCAAATCGAGGGGACAAGAATTCAAATGAGCCATGGCCGCGCCGGAGCCTTGGACGGCGTGCGGGTGCTCGATCTTACTCGCGTTTTGGCCGGTCCCTATTGCGCGATGTTTCTCGGCGATCTCGGCGCCGAACTGGTAAAGATCGAACAGCCGGGAGTCGGCGATGACACGCGCGGCTGGGGCCCGCCGTTTGTCGGCGGCGAGAGCGCTTACTTTCTCTGTGTCAATCGCAACAAGAAAAGCGTAACCATCGATCTCAAGTCCGCGGAAGGCGTCGATCTGCTGCGCCGGCTCGCTAAATCAGCCGACGTGCTGATCGAAAACTTTCGGCCGGGGACCATGGAGCGACTGGGTTTAGGTGAAGAGGAGCTGCGCTTGGGCAATCCGCGCCTGGTCTATGCCTCGCTTTCCGGGTTCGGAGCGGACGGGCCGATGAGCGATTGGCCCGGATACGATCTCATCGTGCAAGCGTGGGGTGGTTTAATGAGCATCACCGGGACGCCCGACGGCGAGCCTACCAAAGTCGGTGTTGCAATCATCGATCTTGTCGCGGGGCTGATGTTGGGGAAAGCGATTGTCGCTGCGTTGTTCGCTCGCGAAAAGATCGGCATCGGACAAAAGGTGGATACTTCGCTGCTCGAAGCCGAGGTGGCCTGCTTGATCAATGCGGGAAGCAACTATCTGGTCGAAGGTAAAATCCCACTCCGCTGGGGCAATGCCCATCCCAGCATTGTGCCCTACCAGAGTTTCAGGACTAGCGATGGTTACCTGGTTATCGGTGTTGCCAGTGAAGGCATCTGGCGCCGCTTTTGTCAGGCTTTGGGCCGGGCGGAATTAGCCGATGATGCGCGGTTCGCTAAAAACTCCGATCGCGTCGAAAATCGCGCGGCACTCATCCGGATCCTCTCCGAGATCTTCCTCACTCGCGAAAGCGACACATGGCTAAAGCTTTTAAACGAGGCCGAGGTTCCTTGTGCCCCGGTCCAGACCATCGATAAAGTTTTTAGCGCGGACCAGGTGTTGCGGCGAGAAATGTTGGTCGAGGTGGAGCATCCGACCGCGGGAACGGTCCGCATGGCCGGCCTTCCAGTGAAGTTTTCCGCAACGCCGGCGTCCATTCGTCTTCCGCCGCCGCTTCTCGGTCAGCACACGGCGCAGATCCTAACTTCATGGCTGGGCATGAGAAGTGAAGAGATAAACGAGCTAAAAAGAAAAAGAGTAGTTTAGAGTGCACAAGGGCATCACGTTCGAAGGCTTTCATCCTGGAGATCGTTTCCTCACCGGCCGACGTACGATAACGGAACACGACATCATGCAATTCGTTGGCCTCGTCGGGCTGACTGAACCCCTCTTTCTGGACATGGAGTATATCCGTAACGAGAGCCTGTACGGTGAACGCATTGCACCGGGGAGCCTGACTTTTGGTATGGCCGAGGGGTTGACGGTTCAAACGGGAATTATTCATGGGACCGGTTTGGCCTTTGTCGGCATCGACCGCATGAAATTATTTGGTCCGGTCAAAGTGAACGATACGATTCAGGTTGAAATCGAGGTTCTTGACACGAAAGCCGTTCCGGCTCGCGGGGGAGGAATCGTCCGCTACCGGCATTGGCTTAAAAACCAACGCGGCGAGACAATCATGGAATACGACGTTGCGCGGCTGATCCGAGGAACGCCAAAAACGAGCCACCATGAGGAGTGAACATCGCGAGTGACGGTCGAAACATGAATTTCGGCGTTTTGCTCCCAACACGAGAAGTGATCATAGCGGGACGGTCCGACCCTGCCAGCATTTACGAAGTGGCGGGCCGCGCCGAAGCCTTAGGTTTTCATTCCGTTTGGGTCGGCGACAGCCTAACAGCGAGACCTCGCATCGATGCGTTGACCACGCTCGCGGCCGTAGGCGCGCGAACTCGCCGCGTCCGCCTAGGCACGGCGATTTTTTTGGCGGCGCTGAGGCATCCCATTTTGCTTGCATACCAACTCGCCAGTCTCGACTGGCTGACGAGCGGCCGCATCGACCTGGGCGTCGGTTATGGGCGGCCGAAGGAGCCGACCCAAGAGCACGAGTTCAGAATCTTGGGTCTTTCACCGAGCGCGCGGATCAAGATGACCGAAGAGCTGATTCAGGTCATGCGCCGGCTGTGGCGCGATAATGACGTTTCTCATAGCGGCGCTTTTACCAACTTCGATCACGTCACCCTGCAGCCCAAGCCGGTTCAATCGCGGGGCATTCCTATCTGGCTGGCGTCGAATAACGTCGAGCCCGGTCTGCGTCGTGTGGGTCGCTTGGGAGACGGTTGGCTGAATAATATCACGAGCCCTGAGACCTACCGGGAGTGCTGGAACAAGATTCGCGCTTACGCAGCGGAAGCGGGCCGTGACCCGCAGTCGATTCAGCCCGGTCTTTACTTCACGGTAGCCGCCGGTGGAAAGGATGCCGTATCGGAGGGCCAAACGTTTATTGCGCAATACTACAACCGACCTTTCGAAGCCGTGTCGAAGGCCATGCTTTGTGTCTCCGGCTCTTGGGATGAAGTGATCGACACGATTGAGAGCTACCGTGAAGCAGGCGCCCGCATGGTCGTCCTACGATTCGCCACAAGCAACCAGATTGGGCACCTGGATTCCTGCGCCGAGTTTCTTGCCCGGCGCGGCTTGCTCGTCAACCACCCTTCAATCTGAGATCTGCAGCACGACCTTGCCGAATTGCCTGGCGGCTTCGAGATATTGCTGAGCGACGGCTGCGTCTTTCAAAGGAAAGACGCTGTCTATAATCGGCCTGATCTGCGCCGCGGTCATGAAGCTTAGCAGCTGGCGAAACTCTTCTCGGCTCCCTAGAGTCGAGCCGTAGATTTTCAACTGCTTGGAAAAAATAGCGGTAAGATCATCATTGGGTTGCCCTCCCGCCGTGGCACCGCAGGTGACCAGGCGTCCTCCGCGCGCTAAAGCCGCCAGGCTCTTTTGCCACACTTCTCCTGCTACGCAGTCGAGCACGACATCAACGCCTCGGTCATCGGTGAGCACTTTCACTTGCCGCGCGAAATCCGCTTGCCGGTGATTAATAGTGTGATCGGCGCCCAGCTTGATCGCCAGCGCCAATTTTTCATCGCTACCGGACGTGACGATGACCTGCGCGCCGATTTTATTGGCCACTTGCAACGCCGCGCTCGCCACTCCGCCGCCGATGCCTACAATAAGAAGAGTCTCTCCGGGTTTGAGTTGAGCATTCGTGATCAACATTCTCCACAGAGTAAGGAAGACGAGAGGAAACGCCGCCGCCTCTGGAAAGGAAAAGCCGGCGGGCAGCGGAAAGCAGTTCTGTGCCGGCAGCTTGACGTACTCCGCGTAGGTTCCCTCCAACCGCTCGCCGAGTACACGCACACGGATGCACATGAAATCTCTGCCGGTCAAGCAGAATTCGCAGTCGCCGCATCCGGTGGCGGGGTAGAGGCAAACGGCGTCGCCTATTTTGACACTTCCGGGATTCTCACCGATCTCAACCACCACTCCGGCCCCGTCAGCTCCTAGGATATGCGGCAAGTCAAAAACTGCGCCTGTAGCTCCAAGACGGTTCCAAATATCAATATGGTTCAGCGCCGATGCCTTTAATTGGACGACGACCTCCTCGGCAGACGTTAATCTCGGGTCCTCCGCATCTTCATAGAAGAGCTGATCCGCTCCTCCATAGCCGTGCATCCGAACTGCCTTCATAATTCTATTCGTCGATGACTTTTCGGTAGCAAGCCGTACCTTGGTTGTCAATGAACGCATAAATGACCGAGTGTCCTGGTTCTGAAGTTCGTTTTATAAGTCACTCGACTCCCGCTCGTCATGCCCGCTAAAGCGTGTCCTGAGCGTGTTCGAAGGGGCGGGCATCCAGAAGTTTTGAGATTACTGGATTCCGGCTCGCGCTAGCTATCGCCAGCTTGGCCGGAATGACGTTTGAATTATTCAACGAAATTTTTGCGAAGGTTATGGAGATGCTTTAAGAGAGCGAAATGCAGCAGTGGCAGCGAGTCAATGCAGAGCGGATTCGACTATAAAAGTAGCGGCCTTGTTCAGGCTCGTCAAAGAAAGATTGTCCCAGAAATCGTCTCCGGGCTTGTTGTCCGCCATGCTGATCGCCTTCACTCCGCCCGAGAGCACGCACACTGTAATAAACAGAGCGAGAAGCAACAGCGGCATTTCGAGTCGCTGGTTGTCGATCCTTATGAAGTAAGCCGGGATTAGCCACCAGCACAGCCCGACTACGATGGCGATGATGCCGACGCGGAAGCGCTCCGGCCG
>DASQUN010000203.1:0-2080 GCA_035641275.1 Candidatus Udaeobacter sp.
TCTTCGTCGCTCAATGGCACGCCGCGGCTCATTTTTTTGATGTTTGCCGCGGAATGAAAATCATCCCCGTCGAAAAATCTCCACGACAGCTCCTGAGCCAGGAGTTTGCCTACCGTGCTCTTGCCGGAACCCGTGACACCCATGAGCACGACGATCATATGACCTCGTAGTTGAATCGTAACACTCGGAAAGGACTCCACAAGAACGCCGATGGTTCGTCCGGAAAATACCAGGGAGGTGGTCAAAGGGTATCAGTAAGAACACTCGGGCGATAGCGACATCGACGGTACTTAATGCGGATCCTCGAACCGGCGAGGCTCGGCCCGGACCTCTCTTCGGCTTGACAGGTCGCTACGAAAATCATATGGCAGGCTAATTGAAATTGCGGCACGAACCAAGCGCTATGGAAACGTTCGCTGTCAAAGTTTTACAAACTTCACGGCGAATCCTTAAGAGCACTATCCGAGTCTTTGACGAGGATTGAACGAGGAGGAGAGAAATGAGGTACCGGTGTATTTCAGCGGATTCCCACCTCGAGATAAGGCCCGATCGGTATACCAAACGGCTGCCTCCCAAATATCGCGACCGCGCCCCCAAAGTCATCACGTTGGAAGATGGGACACTCGCCGTACTGCAAGAAGGTCAACCCCTGGAGCGGCTTATTTCCAACATCTCTTGCGGCTTGCCCTACGAAGAGAGACGACCGTTCGACCCTATGCCGGGCGAAAACTATGAAAACTCTCCCGGCACGGGATCGCCACAGCAACGTCTGCTGGAACAGGACAAAGATGGAGTGGATGCTGAAGTGTTGTTCCCGGGCAATGTCGGCCCCGGATTTTGGCGCGGCATCAGAAACGACGAGGCCTACAAGTCCGTGATTCGGGCCTACAACGATTGGCTCGCCGAAGAATACTGCGCGCATGCGCCGGATCGGCTCATCGGCGTCGGCGTTATTCCGATCACCAATATCACTGATGCCGTCGCTGAACTAAGACACTGCGCGGATTTGGGACTCAAAGCCGTCGCGATCGATTCATTTCCCGCGGGAAACCGATATCCGACAACCGAAGACGATAGATTCTGGGCCGCCGTCGTCGATCTCGATGTGGCGCTTACGATTCACGTAGAGTTTGGCTTTCCAAGGCGCAGTCGCGGCGCGCCCGCCGTCAGCGGACCATCCTTCAAGTATCCTCGCCAGCCGGATCCTGAGCATCACGTGCCGGATGTTATCGAGCGATTCAACAAATATGGCTTTAGGGGCAGCAAACAGATTGTGCAAATGATCTGGGGCGGCGTTTTCGACCGCTTCCCTAAACTCAACATCTACGTCGCGGAAGTGCAAATCGGCTGGGTTCCTAACTGGATGGACCAGATGGACAATGAGTACGGCAGACAACAATACTGGGCGGAGCGAGTATTGGGTCTGCCGCGGCTCAGCCGCATGCCCAGCGAGTACGCGCGCGAAAACTGTTACTGGGGCTTTAATCGCAACCCGGCAGGAGTCCGGATCGCCCGCCGGGAAATGGATGTCAATAAGGTGATGTGGGCCAGCGATTTCCCGCATCTGGAATCGGACTGGCCGAATTCCCGACGGGTCATCGACGAAAATTTTGCCGGCGTGCCCGAAGACGAGAAATGGAAGATGATCGTCGGCAACGCGGCTAAATATTTTCGCCTCAATGACCGGCCCGCCGAAAAGACCGACGAAGTCACTGGCTCGATCCACGCAAGCCACTGAAACTGAATCACGAGAGCCAAGACATGGAGAACCACTGTGCCAACTGATCAGATCACGGACCTTAAGACGCTCGACGCGGAGCTGGCGAAGGAATCGATGCGAGGCCTTTGGGTCCGCGAGGAGACCGTTCGCAGGGAACCCGCGCCGTTCGGGAAACCGATACTCTGGAAGTGGTCGAAGATCCGCGAAGGCTTGGAGGCTGCAGGCAGGCTGGTAACGACGAATTACAAAGGATCGCGCCGCGCCATAAGCTTAATTCATCCCGACCTCAGCGAGAGCTCGACCTTTACCTTGAATATGGCGGTCCAACTGGTCAAGGCTGGCGAGGCGGTTTACTCCCAT
>DASQUN010000204.1:0-3653 GCA_035641275.1 Candidatus Udaeobacter sp.
AATCTCAGGCTCCGCCTCCAGCCCGGGTCGCCCATCAGCAGGCAGGTGTCAAGAGGCACAGACGTTCCTATGAGAGTTTCTTATTCCTTTTTCAATCCTCGCGGAATGTGTGATTCCTAACTGACGCGCCCCTGTTTTCAATCAGTTGGTGTCGGGCGGCAGGTACCGAAGTCCGTTCAAATCGTTCAAGCCGTTCAACCGCCGGATCCATTCGGGGGCGACGCGGCTTGCGCTCCGGGCTATCCTCTTATCGCTTCGACTCGCAGACCCCGCGCTCTCGCCGTTTTACACTGACGGTCGTCGGCAGAAACGAATAGATCGGGCGACCACTCCGAGGCGCAGGCGATATGTAACGCATCGGCACTACGGAGCGGGAACCGCTCAAGCAATGCCACCGCCTGAGCTATCACTTCTTCAGTAATACCAATGACAGTCGCGTCATCGATGTCCGAAAGTACCGATGCCTTGGCATTTCGGTACTCTTCCGTTGAAACTTTGCGTTCGCGCCGACGGCGGCACAGAGCGGAGACGATCTCCGGAACGCAGATCACCGAGACGGCTAACGCTGAAGCCGAAGACAGGATGGCTTGAACCCGATCGCTTCCTTTCTCTTCGATGTATCGTTTAGCGAGGGCTGAAGAATCGACGAAAACATTCAACGTGACTTCCGCCTTTCCGCCAAAATCGCCTTGCTGAGCGATGCACTGGGACGGACCAACCTCAAACCGGGCCGCTTCCATGACGGAATTTTCTCGTCAGATTCAGCAGGAACGATTTTCGCCACTGTTTTGCCGTGGCGAATGACACGAACTGTTTCACCCTTTTCAACGAGAGTCAAAATTTCTGACGCCCTCTTTCGGAATTCGGTAAAGGATAAACTTTTCATCGAAGGTCCGTCTCCTTCGACCGGATTGTACATTACTGGACATTGATGTGCAATCTGAGGAATCGCCGGCCGCACGGGAGCAGTGTTCTTTCCAAGGGTTGGACCAAGGCAACAGCTTGATTTGACAACATCGCATGGCATAGAAAGCATCGTCAGGGTTTAGGCTGACGCCTGTTCAAGAGTTCAAGGTTCAAAAGTTCAAGACTAGATTCGGAGGAGGGGAACTTCCATGTTTCGATAATTCTCGAAACATCGAAGTGAGCGGGCTACTTTGCTAGACTTGCCCCGAGTCTATCCAAAGGTTCAAAGTTCAATGTCGGACTCGGACGGGAACTTCCGCGAGTTTGCGGGTTGTGGTCTGTCGGATTGCTGACGCTGTGCGGTTGTCGGCGAAGGCCGGCGCGGGATCCCGGGGCTTTCGGCTCTCGCGCTCTCGCACCCGTACGCGGGAGCTCCGCCCCCATATGCGCACGTTTCAAATCGATGGCAGTCTGGTAAGGTGGGCTATCTCTTTGCACGGGAGACGGCCTATGCGATTAAAAGAGGATGCGTTAAAAAAATATTCCGCGACCGTTCAATTCCTCAATACCGATATATGGCGTTTGCAGACCCATAAACTGCCGCCGCGCCGCTCGTTCTGGATCACGCAGCTGAGGATCCTGCTGCTGGCCGTGCGGCGCTTCAACCTGGACCGGTGCGAGCTGCGCGCTTCGGCGCTGACGTTTTACTCCCTGCTTTCGATCGTGCCCGTCGTCGCCATGGCGTTCGCCGTCGCCAAGGGGTTCGGTGTCGACAAGATGCTCAGCGAACAGCTGATGACCAGATTCGAAGGCCAGCAGGAAGTCGCGGAAAAGATCATCGGCTTCGCTCAAACCCTGTTGGAGAATACCAAAGGAGGCGCCATCGCCGGGGTTGGCATCGTGGTTTTGTTTTGGTCGGTGATCAAGGTCCTGGGCAACATCGAAAGCTCCTTTAACGATATCTGGGGAGTAAAAACGGCGCGGACGATGAGTCGCAAGCTCGCCGACTATTTGTCGGTCATGTTGATATTTCCGGTCTTGATGATCCTCGCCGGCAGCATCACGGTGCTGTTCACGACCCAGGTTTCGCTGCTCCTCGAACGGCTGTCTTTTTTGGGTTATCTCGCGGACGCGCTCGTCTTTCTCCTCAAAATCCTGCCCTACGCCGTCCTCTGGCTCGCTTTTACGTTTATCTATGTTTTCATGCCGAACACCAAAGTCGAGCGGAAATCAGCGCTCTGGGGCGGCATCCTCGCGGGCACCGTCTATCAGCTCGTCCAGCTGGCCTATATCAAGTTCCAGATTGGTGTTTCCAATTACGGCGCGATTTACGGCAGCTTCGCCGCGCTGCCGTTGTTCCTGGTGTGGCTACAACTGAGCTGGCTGATCGTGCTTCTCGGCGCGGAGATTTCTTTCGCGCATCAGAATGTCGGGACCTACGAGTTCGAACAGGACTGCCTCGCGGTGAGCCACTCATTCAAAAGAATGACCGCCCTCATGGTGACTTCCCTGTGCGTGAAAAATTTCGCCAACGCGGAAAAACCCCCGACCGCGGCGGACATTTCTCGCAAGCTGGAAGCGCCGGTGCGCCTGGTTCGCGCGGTCCTCGACGAATTGACGGCGGCGGGAATCCTTTCTGAGGTTTGTTCCGACCCGCGCGGAAACATCGCCTACCAGCCGGCGTGCGATATTCATGGTCTGACCGTGGCCGGCGTCATCGACCGATTGGACCGGCAGGGCGTCACCACCGTGCCAATGGCGGAGTCGCCCCAAGTCGACAAGCTCCGGGAAACGGCCAAGCGATTTCACGAAATGAACCAGCAATCCCCGGCTAACCTCAAGCTGCAAGATCTGTAACACCGAAGACCAGACCTCGTCGGATCAAGGGAATTTCTTGATTTGACAACATCGCATGGCATAGAAAGCATCGTTAGGGCTTAGGCTGATGCCTGTTCAAGAGTTCAAAAGTTCAAGGGATTACAGGGGACCCGTTCAAGCCGTTAGGGTCGATTTAAGAGTTTTCCGGTGCAGCGCGACGAACGTTTGCTGACCGCTGCTGCGCTACGTTTTGCAGAATCCAGTTAGATCAGGCTTGGCAGCGTCGGTAAATGATTGGCCATGGTCAAGTTGGTGTCGTAGCGAGTTAGCCGATCCCTGTCCAGTGGAAGACGAGGAAAACTGGATAACGCCAGTCGACGAACCATTGTGGCGAGCCAACTGGCTTCGATTCGTGAGTCAGTCAATCGCCAAAGACCTTTTGGAGAACCAGACTGGCAGACGAAGATCGCGAGTCTATTTGGACTTGAAAGTACCAAGCGTCCACGGGGCGGACCCGAGCTGAGCGAAATGAGGAGATAAGACTAAAAAGCAGCCTGTCCCCTTTTATGATTCCCTTTTATGGTTCAGCGACTGAGCTTATCCGGCTTCTTGCCACGGTACTGGTTGCGCTTACCCCCTTTGCCCAGCCGCTGGACGCTTCTCCAACCCATCACGTTTTGAGCGACCAACGTGTCCAGTCCCCGACTCGCTTCGAGCTTCTGTGTTCCGCTTCATCTGCTGGTAAAGTCTATCTTGAGTATTCTCCGTTTCGCTAGCGCCGTTCAAAGGGGGCTTGAGGCAGCGAAGCAGGAGTTGTACTCCATAAGTTATGGCGGACAGATTCGCGCCCCGTCTCATCAACGGTCCGTTCGAGGACCCCGTTCTCTTCATCGGCTTTCACTATGAGAGAAGGGCTATGCTCTTCGACC
>DASQUN010000205.1:0-6338 GCA_035641275.1 Candidatus Udaeobacter sp.
CCAATGAAAAAGACACGGCGCGAAAAAACATCGCCGAATCGCTGGGGCGAGAAAAAACGCCCGGCTCCCCTGCCCGCTACGTCCGCATGAACGCGATCGGCCACGCCCGTATGGATGCCGATTTAGCAGCGGTCCTGCGGCCCGGCCTCGAGGGTCTGGTCTGCCCTAAAGTGGATACTCCGGATGAAGTTCGCAAAGTCGATGGGATCCTCAACGAGCGTGAATCCAAGCTGAAGATGGAGCGGGGCAGCATCAAGTTACTCATCGCCGTCGAGAGTCCCCGCGGACTGATAAACGCGCCGGCCATCGCGGCGGCTTCACCGCGCATCGTAGGTTTGATGTTCGGCGCGGAAGATTTCGGCCGCGAGATCGGCTTGCCCACAGTGCGCGAAGCCGAAGCCAGGGATCTTGTCTATGCTCGCTCGGCGATGGTGGTCGCCGCGGCCGCGGCCCATGTGCAGGCGGTGGACGGAGTCTGGGTCGACCTCAACGACAGCCAGGGGCTATTGGGTTTCGCCAAGCAGTCCCGCAGGCTCGGTTTCTCGGGGATGTCTTTGATACACCCGTCACAAATCGACGCCATTAACACCGTCTTCAGCCCGACGCCTGAGGAGATCGATTACTCCCAGCAAGTGCTTCAAGCGTTCGAAGCAGCCCAAGCGCGCGGCGATGGATCGATCGCCTTCGGCGGCCAGCTCATCGACCGACCGATCGTCGAACGCGCGCGTCGGACTATTGAATTGGCCAAGTCACTTGGCATCTCTAGCCATCCCTTGTAGGAAGTCACGAAAGGGTCACCTCGATGAAGCGAAAGCTCTGGCTCGGACTCATACTCGTTTGGTTCTTCAGCACTGGTGCTGCGGTTCCCGAGAAAATGACCATGTTTAGGGTCGCAGACGGCGTGTATTTCATGGAAAATTCTCGGGGTTCAGGCAATTCTACTTTCATCGTCACCGACGAGGGTGTGGTAGTTCTCGATTTCCACATTGGCAACGCCGACCAAACGCTGGCCGCCATCCGAAAAGTGACCGACAAAAAGATCCGCTATCTCATCAGCTCCCACAGCGCCGGAGATCACGCGTCCGGAGCGTGGCATTTCCGCGACGACAAACCGATTTACATCGCGACAAAAAATCAGGCACAGGATTTATTCATGCAGGAGGGAAAAGAGTTTGAAGAACGCAAGAACTCCAATGACCCGCAACGTGCAGCCTATAAAGGAAAGTATCAAGTTCTACCGGATCTGACCTTTGACGGAACCTTAACGTTTTATCTAGGAGGTTTGACCTTCCAGCTCACCGCGGAAGGTCGAGGCCACAGCACGGGCGATCTCACGGTCTATATTCCTCAAAAGCGCGTGATGCTCATGGGCGACCTTCTCGATACTGAAATTCACCCCGGCGAGGGAGAGTCTGCGGGCGTTTTCTATTCGAACGTAAAAGGATGGATCCAAATCCTCGACAACATTATGCGGCGAAACCTTCCTGTGGACACCTACGTTCCAGGACACGGACCGGTGCATATTGGCCGAGGCCTCAAAGACCTCGAAGAACAGAAGCGCTACTTCGTCGTCATGAGAGACGAGGTCGCAAAAATGATGGCCGCAGGCAAAACTCTGGAGCAGATCGAAAAGGAATTTAAAGTTCCGCAGGAATTTACCCATTACAAGCGTCCGGAAAGACTCAAGCAGTTTTATAAACTCTTTTATCATCAATTGATCGAAACGGGGTATTAGCCGACGTTTCCAGCAGCGACGAATGCCAGGAGAAATCCTATGAAGCTATTCACCAGCGCGGTCATTTTGGCCCTTAATTTCGTTTCCATGGGATGGGCGCAAACCGGCAAGTCCATGCCTTTCGCGCAACTCGCGGCCTATAGCAAACCGGATCGCGAACAGCTCCTCTACGCAGGCGCCAAAACTGAAGGTAAGATTACTTGGTACACGTCGCTGGCCGGTGGCTCGTACAAAGATCTCGCCGCTGCTTTCGAGGCGAAGTATCCGGGCGTGAAGGTCGAATCCTATCGCGCCACGAGTCAAGAACTGATGTCGCGGCTCATTGCCGAAAGCCAGGCGAAGCGGTACATCGCGGACACCATCGAAAGCACGATTCCATTGCTCAGATATCTAAAAGATAACAAGCTACTGGTGGCCTACTACTCGCCACACTTGGCAAAATATCCCGAGACGGTGAAGGAAACGGCGGCGCAAAAGAGTCTGGTCTACTGGACGATCGACCGCGAATCGCACATCGTTCTCTCGTATAACAAGAACTCCATTCCAGCCGAGCTCGTGCCCAAGAACTACGAAGGACTCCTCAACCCCAAGCTAAAAGACAAGATCGGGTTTGCCGGCAGCGATACCGGAACTCGAACTATCGGAGCCATGCTTAAATTCAAGGGCGAAGAATTCGTTCACAAACTGAGAGGCCAAAACCCCATTGTGCACAACGTTTCTGGGCGGGCTTTGCTGGATCTGGTCATTTCCGGCGAACTCGGTCTTTCACCGACGACGTTTCGAAACCATGCAGAGGTTTCGACTGCTCAAGGGGCGCCCGTCGGCTGGGTGCCGATGGAAGTGGTTCCGACGAATTCCGGCTCAACAGCCGTTTCCGCCCAACCGCCGCACCCTCATGCGGCGCTCCTGATGGCGGATTTTATCCTGGGGCCGGGCGGGCAGCAGGTTTTGGAGAAATATGAATATGGCAACCCCTCGAAAGACTATGGTTTCAAGCGTTGGTTTCCGGAACAAGGCCTAACTACGGAGCAGTACGAAAAGCTGGACGCCAAGTGGGATAAGCTGCTGCGCGATATGAGTCGAAAGCAGTTCTAATCAGGTTCCTCCGATCAAGGCGAGGTGAGCTGCCTGATCGACACAACGATTCGGGACGGCGACGAAATAGATCTTGCATCGATGAATTTGTTTCCCTAAAGCATTCGCCTCACCTGCTCGTTCCTCGATCGCGTGTCCGGCCAGTAAATATTCCCACGATCCCGGAGTCATAACTTTTCGCACCCCAAAACACTCAGTTATGGAGGAGGTTTTATGGCCACAGGTTCATACGTCGACGGCAAATGGTTCCATCCGAAATCCAACCGGCTCGTTCGCAATATCAACCCTGCCGATCCCGAGGACGTGATCAGCGAGTTCCCGTGCGCGACAGCCGACGATGTTGGGCGCGCTATCGATGCCGCGCAAGCGGCATTCAAGAGCTGGAAGCGGACGCCTGGGCCCGAGCGCGGCCGCGTCCTCTGGAGAGCTGCTAATATCGCCCGACAGCGCGCGGAGGAAATCGCACGCACGCTGACGCGCGAAGAAGGCAAAGTTCTGAAGGAAGCAAAAGGCGAAGTGATGAAAGGCATCTCGCTTTTGGAGTTCTACGCGGGCGAGGGTTTTCGCATGCACGGGAAGACGCTGCCGTCCGAAGCCCCCGACACTTTTAGTTACACGATCCGCCGCCCGCTGGGTGTCGTTGGATTAATTGCGCCGTGGAATTTTCCCTGGGCCATTCCCGTGTGGAAATCGGCACCGGCTCTGGTCGCGGGCAACACCGTCATCTTCAAACCCGCCGAGCTAACACCGGCGACCGCGACGCTGCTAACAGAGATCTACGAACAAGCCGGTTTGCCTCCGGGCGTACTCAACATGCTGGTCGGCTCCGGTTCCGTCGTCGGTGAAGCTATGGTGCATTCGCCGGTGCTGCGCGCGATATCCTTTACCGGTTCCAATGAGGTTGGCGGCGCCCTCTATACAAAGGCGGCTCAGCGCGGGGCGAAGGTCACCTGCGAGATGGGCGGCAAAAATGCCGTCATCGTGATGCAGGACGCCGATCTGGACAAAGCCGCCGTCGCCATCCATGGGGGTGCTTTCGGCTCCACGGGCCAACGCTGCACGGCGACCTCACGGGTGATCGCTCATCCGGATATCAAAAACGGGCTCGTGGAAAGATTGGTCGGAGCGGCGAAAAAGATCAGGGTTGGGTCAGGATTGGATGAGAGCGTCGATATGGGACCGGCGGTTGACGAGAAGCAGTGGAAGACCGACTTTGACTACATCAAGATCGCTGGACAAGAAGGCGCCCGGTTGCTGCTCGGCGGTAAAAAACCGGAGCACTTGAACAAGGGTTACTTCGTCGAGCCGACGATCTTTGATAACGTCGCGCCGGATATGCGCATCTTCAAAGAAGAGATCTTCGGCCCCGTGTTGTCCGTCTCCACGGCCAGGAGCCTGGAGGAAGCGCTCCGATTCGCCAACGGAGTGGAATACGGCCTGACAACTTCTATCTTTACGGAGAACATCGACACGATCATGAATTTCGTCGAAGAGGTCGAGACCGGCATGGTGCACGTCAACGAGCCGACTATCGGTGGTGAAGCACAACTGCCCTTCGGGGGTACCAAGGCCACAGGCGTCGGCGAGCGCGAAATGGCGGAAGAAGGATTGAACTTTTTCACCGAGCTAAAAACGGTTTTCATCAACTATTCTGGCAAAGCGGAGCGGTTGATGATTCGTTAGCATCCATGGAATGTCCTGAGTCAAGTGAGCAAACCCATGAGCTTTCGTGTTGCGACACTGAACGTGGAACGGAACGAGAAACGCTGGACGGAGCGGCGGGAGCTCATTGTTCAACAACTCGCGGATGTCCGGCCTGATATTCTCGCGCTGAATGAAATTTGGTTG
The DNA here is from genome assembly GCA_035641275.1 of Candidatus Udaeobacter sp. GTDB lineage: Bacteria > Desulfobacterota > Binatia > UBA9968 > UBA9968 > DASQUN01. The sequence goes on from DASQUN010000205.1 coordinate 4,679, forward strand.
CCGGTTGAAACCGGCCAATGGCTGCAAGAGCAGGCGCAAACCCGGTTGGGCCTGCGCTATGAATTATTGGAACAGCCCAGAGCCGCAAAGGCTTCCCATCCGGAGGCCGAAGGACTGTTAACGCGATTCACCGTTATCGAGCGATCCCATCGTTTCTTCTCCGCGCGCGACACCGTGACCCTAGTTGTTCGGTTTGAGATCGAAGGCCGGCCTTTGGATGTCTACGTGACCCACCTTTATCCTTGGCGACACGAAGAGTCCGAGCGGGTAGCGCAGGTCAAAGAGCTACTCGCGTGGATAACAGAACGAAACGACGTCGCCTATCGAATCGTCTGCGGCGACTGCAATGCGCCGCCGGAGAGTGAGTCGATGAAACTGATGGCTGAGCAGTTTCGCCCAACGCAATCCGAGCCAACCGCCTTTACACCTTTGCGCGAAATCGATGGAGAGCCAACTCACCCGGATTGGCAACGCTTCGACCGCTGCATCGATTTCATCTGGATTTCGGATTCTCTGAAGACTATCGGCAGTGGGCTCTGCTTCAACCAGCCTGCGAAAGACGTTCCAACCCTCTGGCCCTCGGATCACGTAGGCGTATGGGCTGATTTGGAAATCAGCTGAATTTTGTTTGTTCTAACTTCGAACTGCTAATCGGTGCTGATCTCACCCGTGAGATTGTCAACCAGCACCGGACTCTCGAAATAGCTGATGACAGGATCCGCGCCGTAGCGTTCTTTGATAAACTGGCACCATTCAGGCGTGAAGAGTTTCTCGGCATGCGCTTTTGACTTCCAGAGATACACGCCGCCACCTGTGCTGCCGTCCTCCGAAAGCAGATAATACTTTCGCATCAACCCATCGACTTTCTGATACTTCGGCGCCGTTCCCGTATAGAGCTCCTTGGCCTTATCGCGAGAAACCGGCGCCGGAAGTTTGAATTGGACGACAGTCATGACCATCACGAACGGCTACTTATTTTCTTTCTCGAGTGGCGCGGCTCCGAGCCAGTGACCAACATCGACGATGATCCCTTCGGGCCCGACGAACTTGTCCTCATAGTAGGCGGTTCCCAGATTGACCGTACCGGCCTTCGTCGCGCCCGCGGCCTCCATCATTCTGAACGCCTCTCCATCGTTCTCCGCCGTAAAGCCGATGTGATCGATGCCCGGACGTTTCGTCGGCTCACCATCCGCCGTGCCTGCCCTTAGCGGCAGCACGGTGATGTTGACCGTCCCGTCCGAAAGATCGATGGCGCTGTTCTTCCGCTTTTGCTTGATGGTCATCCCCAAAGCATTGACGAAAAAATTCGCCATTGCGTCCACGTCCGCCGCGCGATAGGCGATATGTCGAATCTTAGCCATAACCCCTCCTTATAAATCGAATTGATTTAGAAAAGCTCCTGTAGTCAGTGCCGCAGTTCGATCAAAAAGGCCCCGATGCGCGGCACGCGACGAACCGACGAGTAGGGGCACGGCATGCCGTGCCCCTACCATCCACGTTGGAGCGAGGCGGTCGAGCGCAACAAAGCAGATCGGTCTTTTTCAGCGGGCTGCTATCCGCCATAGAAAACTTTGTCGCCAAGATCTTTAAGCGTTAACGTCACGTCATCAGGCCGGCCCGAAGGCGCCGCGGCAACTCCGGCATCCTGCACTTCCCCGAC
>DASQUN010000206.1:0-7089 GCA_035641275.1 Candidatus Udaeobacter sp.
CCATCGGACCTTAACGGCAAGCGGGTGGCGTTGGATACTTTGCAGAATTCGGCCGGGCTGTGGATGCGCGGCATACTGCAGGATTATTACGGGGTCGATCTCAAGACCATCGAATGGTGGTGTCAGGAAGAAGAGGATATACCGTTTGAACCGGCAAGATGGATGAAAGTCAAACGGGTACCGGAAGGAAAGAATGTCGATCGAATGCTTCTCGATGGCGAACTCGAAGGAGCGCTCTATCCGGAGGTCTTGCCGTCCATTGGAAACGCCTCTCCGAAAGTGGCGCGGCTGTTTCCAGACCCTAAGGCCGCTGAGATCGACTACTATAAGAGAAGCGGCATCTTTCCCATCATGCATACCGTGGTTATCAGAAACCGGGTCTTGGAGCAGAACCCTTGGGTAGCCCTGAGTTTGGTTCAGGGCTTCGAGCGCGCCAAACGGGCGTGCTTTGAGCGCATGAGGGACCCGCGCTCCTTCGCGCTTGTTTGGGTGCAGGATCTACTGCATGAACAAAGGGAAATATTCGGCGTCGACCCGTGGCCCTATAATCTGGATGACAATCGCAAGGCGTTAGAAGCCGCCGTGCGTTACGAGTACGAACAGGGCATGATCACCAAGAAACCGGAGGTGGAAGAGCTATTTTTCCCAGCCACCCTGCAGCGCATCCAGCATTATGTCTAGGGGCGTCGGTTGGGAAAGTTGAACTGTTCGGCCGTGGCGCCTTCGAGGCCCGACCGTACCAACTCCGTTATATTCAAACTCGATTCCGCCTCCTCTGTTTCCCGAACATTCGCTTTCGTCGCAGGATGCTTGGGCACAAAAAGCTGACAGCAGTCTTGATCCGGTATGGACGAAATGTCGAACGTGCCGATGCGCCGCGCCTGATCTATGATTTCCTGCTTGTCCATGCCGACCAACGGACGCAAAATCGGCACGGTCGCCGCCTGCTGAATGACGGCCATATTATCTAGTGTCTGCGAAGCGACCTGAGCCAGGCTTTCTCCAGTGACGAGTGCTTTCGCCTTTTCTCTCCTGGCGAGGCCCTCGGCAATTCGTAGCATCATTCGTCGGTACAGGACGACGCGCAGCGGTCGGCTGACCGCCGCGACGATTTGCCTTTGAATCTCGCCGAATGGAACGAGGTAGAGGCGCGAGAGAAACTGATGCCGGGTGAGCATGGTCACGAGCTGGCGGACCTTCTCCTGCGACGTTTTGTCGAGATAGGGCACGCTGTGGAAGTGAACGAAAATCAACCGGCAGCCTCGCTGCATCATTCGGTAGGCAGCGACCGGCGAATCAATACCGCCGGAGATCAGAGAAACGACCCGTCCGCTTGCCCCGACCGGTAAGCCTCCGGCGCCAGGAATCCTGTTGAAGCCAAAAAAAACATCCCGAGGAAGAATCTCCACCGAAATGGTGAATTCGGGATTCGAAAGATCCACACGGGCGCCCGTATGTTCTTTGACGGCTGCCCCCAACCGCCGGTTGATCTCGGGAGAGGTGAGGGGAAATGTCTTGTCGCCTCTTTGGGTTTCGACACGGAACGAAGAAAATTGCGCGCCATTGACGAATTCAAGAATGCGGCTCCGAAGAACGTCAATATCGCGCTCCGTCCGCTCGACCATGGAGAAATTGGCGACTCCAAAAACCGTGCGGATTCGGCTCGCGACGGTTGCTGAATCGATATCGTTATTGAACGCGAGCAAAAGCCGCGCCGGAAGAATTCGTATCTCTTCCACATCGAGGTCTTTAACTGCGGAGAGGAGATTGCGCCTCAACAATTCGGTGAAATAAGAACGGTTGCCCTTTTTCAGTGCGATTTCGTGATAGCGGATCAGAACCGAATTCATCTGTTTATCGATAACAAATTTCCCCGTCTTTTGCATGCCTGCATCCCTATGGTACTATCGAGTCAGACCAGGGTCGAGGAGTTCCTCATGAGTAACTTTAAAAAACTCTCAGAAGTCGTGCAGTTTTCCCCTGAAAAGATGAAGAAGAATGGTATCTTTGAGACCGCAAGATTGTTTTGTGATCTTTACTGTTTCGAGCCTGGTCAGGAGCAATCGGCTCACACTCACGACGGATCGGATAAGGTCTATTATGTGGTGAAAGGCAAGGGGTTGTTCCAAATTGGCGGAGAAGAACGAGAGCTCGAAGAAGGACAAATGGCCATTGCCGAATCAGGAAAGAAACACGGGGTCATCAACAAAAGCAACGACCGGCTGATGGTTTTGGTCTACATGGCGCCAAAGCCGTCGCGTTAAAGGCCCAAAGTCATGCCCTCCGACGAAGAGTTTGTTGCGAAGGCCAACGAAGCCTTCTACCGTGCTTTTGAAAGCCTGGATATCCGGGAAATGGAAAAGATTTGGGCCAAACAGGCCCCTATCCAGTGTGGTCATCCGGGTTGGCGAATCCTAAGAGGATGGGATGCGGTGATGGAGAGCTGGCGGCGAATCTTTGCCAATACTCCATCGATCCAGTTTTTGTTGACGGATGTTTCGATTGAGGTCCGAGATAAATTGGCTTGGGTCACCCTGTACGAAAATTTAAATAGCCGAATCGATGACCAGGTCGTTTCAGCAACTGTATTAACGACAAACATCTTTGAAAGGCGCCAGGAAGGCTGGTGCATGATTCATCACCACGGCTCCTCGGTAGCCCAACAAGCCCCGCAGGTTGATCCCTCCACGGTCCACTGAATTCTACCGTGAAGACTTCCGTAGGCGTTTTGGAAGGAAAGATTGCCGTTGTCACTGGAGCAGGACGAGGCATCGGTAGAGCGATTGCGGTCAGGCTCGCGCAATCGGGTTGCCGTGTCGTTTTGGTAGCCCGAAGTCTCCCTCAGCTCGAGGAGGTTCAGAAGGAGATTCTCTCCCTCGCTCGTGAAGCGCTCAGCGTGCCCACGGACTTAACGAGGGATGAGGATATCAACAGGCTTCTGGAGAAGACTCACAAAACTTGGGGCTCTGTCGATATCCTGATCAACAATGCCGGTTGGGGCAAGAAAGCGGCCATTGTTCGTGCCAAAATCGAGGATTGGGACCAAACCTTCAAGCTTAATTTGCGCGCGCCCATGATCCTCTCCCGGCTAGTGCTGCCGCCGATGATTGCCAAAGGAGAAGGAGCGATCATCAACGTTGGTTCGATTTCGGGCAAGACAGGCGAAGCCAATGCGGCCGCCTACGCTGCCTCGAAGTTTGGCCTGATCGGCTTTACCCAATCGCTCTATGAAGAAGTCAGAGAATATGGCGTTAAAGTGGCAGTGATTTTGCCGGGCTTTGTGAACACACCGTTGATTCCAGAAACCCCTCATCTCGACAGAAGCAAGATGATCCAGGCGGATGATATCGCAGAGACCGTTCACTTTGTTCTGACATCCTCGGGGACCTGCTGTCCGGTGGAGATCACGGTCCGACCGCAGCGAACCCCCTATCGCTAATTCCCCCGGGGTTGTTTAGCTACGTCCACATCGCTTCGATAAAACCGAGATTGACTTTCTCTAGACTGGTCACCACGGCATGCGCATCGCTCAGTTGCTCCGGTGCATGGGAATTGGCAACGGCGAGGCACTTCATCCCGGCCCGAAGTGCCCCCCGGACGCCTTCTTTGGAATCTTCGATAACCAGACAGTCGGCAGCTCCGATAGCCGGAATCTCATGAAGGCGAGAGTTAAGCAGCTGCAAGGCTTTCAGAAAGATTTCCGGTTCCGGTTTCCCTCGTTGCACATCCTCAGCGCTTACGATCGCGCTGAAATAGTTTCGCATCCCAAGGGCTAGGAGAATCCCTTCAATCTCGTTTCGCAAAGCTCCGGACGCGACGGCGAGTGGAAGCCGCTGCGCAAGGTCTGGGACGAGAGTTTTTACTCCCGGAAAGACTCTCAGCTGGTTTCGTATGGCTTCCTGATAACATGCGGCTTTACGATCGATGAGCTTGGCGAGTTGTTGGTCATCGATCTGCCGGCCATGATCACGATAAGCCGCGGTGAAGGCCCCCCGATCGTCAAAGCCGAGATAGCGAGCGTAATAGTCCTTTTCGGTTAATTCGATGCCTTCCTCGTTGAGGACTCGTTGAAATAGTTCAAAGTGTATCGGTTCGTCGTCGACAATAACGCCATTGAAGTCAAAGATAACGGCTCGTAGCATGGTCCATGAGTACAGAAAACATTCTTTCGTTTCAAGCAAATATAAGCTAGAAGGGAAGCTATGGTATCGGAACATCACGCCCACGCCCATGGGCGCATCGAATACCGCTTCTGCCCGCGGTGCGGCGGGGATCTCGAAAAGCAGGTCATCAAAGCAACGGAACCGAAGCGGCTCGTGTGTCAAAATTGTTCGTTTATCTTCTATCAGGATCCGAAGGTCGTTGCCGGGACCATCTTCACGTTGGCCGGTGGAATCGTTCTGTTGAAACGAGGGGTGGAGCCGGCGATGGGAAAATGGGTGTTTCCGGGCGGCTACGTAGACCGAGGGGAAAGCGTGCATGCCGCCGCTGTTCGTGAAACGAAGGAAGAGTCGCGATTGGATGTGAAAATTATTTCGCTGCTCAACGTTTATTCTTACGAAGGCTCCCCCAACATCATCGTCGTTTATGCTGCGGAGATCGTCGGTGGGGAACTCGCGGCGGCGGATGAATCTATCGAAGCCGGGACGTTCCAGCCCTCAGGCGTTCCTTGGCACGATCTCGCCTTCGCGAGCACTAAAGACGCGCTAAACGACTACATTAAGCTTTACCTCAGGGAGGGAATGCGGTAAGGCCATACTGGAGAGTAATAGAATGCGGCTCCAACCCGCCATTCCCTTACTCGAATTTTATTCAGGAGGTTTTCTATGGCAATGCCAAATGTGGGGCAGAAAGCCCCAGAGTTCACGCTGCCTATATCGCGTGAACAAAACGTTTCATTGAAAGACTACGAGGGGAAGAAAAATGTTGTGTTAGCTTTTTATCCTCTCGACTTCACCGGTGGCTGAGAGCGGGAGCTCAGCGGTTTCGAAAAAGATCGGAAGGAATTCGAAGCCCGAAATGCTCAGGTCTTGAGCATAAGCGTTGACTCTCCGTTCTCTCATAAGGCTTTCGCCGAAAAGATGGGCGGGATCAATTTCCCGATGCTATCCGATTTTTGGCCGCACGGCGCCGTTTGCACGATGTATGATTGTTTGCGGCCCCAGGGTTATCCGAAGCGCGCGGTTTTCATCATAGACAAACAGGGAGTGATCCGCTTCGCTAAGGAATATGAGAAGGGTGTTCCAGAGAACCCTGAACTATTGGCCGAGTTGGACAAGATGAATCAGGGCTAGGCAGGCAATGCCGCTTATGAAAAAGCAAAAGGCTCGCGACCTCGAATGAAGCTGCGAGCCTTTTGTGGTTCGTACCAGAGCACGATTAAATTTCTACCCATACGTCGTCTTCTTCAACCTTGACTTCATATTTCTCTGACGGTAGATCGGGGACAAATTCGTTCGCTCCGGTGGTCACGTCATAGCGCCAACCGTGCCACGGACAGATGACCGTCTTGCCGTCGAGCTCGCCTTCTCCTAATGGGCCGCCGCGGTGAGCGCAGGTGTCGTTGATCGCATAGAAACTGCCGTCAACATTGAACACGGCAACCGTTTTGCCGTTGATTTCTATGCTTTTGCCGCGGCCGGCTGGAACATCTGTTGTTTTGCATACCTTGGTGAAATTCGCCATCTCTCGCTTTCCTTTCTGGGCCGAAACGATTTTCCGACTAATATACGTGCTCGGAGGTGGGATTCAAGAGTGCCTCGAGCCGTTTTCACCCTTGACAAACGGTAAGGGCGTTACCGCCGCGGAAATTAGACTTCCTTCCCGTTCAATCTCAATCGCCGTGCCCGGATCCCAGAAATCGCGATGCACGTAACCCAGGGCAATCGGCCTTCCGAGTTCGGGCGAGTTGACGGAGCTGCTGACCTTGCCGAGCTCCTTGTCCCCGCGCATGACGCGATCGCCCGGCTCGGCTTTGAGTTGGCCGTCAAGGAGCAATCCAACAAGCTTCTTGTTGACATGACCGCGGGAGCGAATTCGCTCGATGACTTCTTGTCCCAGATAACATCCCTTGGTGAAACTCACGGCATTGTCCAATCCGGTCTCCAGAAGAAGATTGTCTTCGTCGAAATCGACGCCATAGCGCGGCATACCCGCTTCGACACGCAGGATATTCTGGGCTTCTTCGCCAACCCATCTGGCCGAAAGCGGCTCCCCTGCATCGGTCGCTCTTCGAGCGAGACTTTGTAAAGCCGCGATGGGAATGATGAGATCGAATCCCGACTCGCCTGTATGGCTGTCGCGGACGACGCAGATCTCAGCGCCGTCGATATCCACCATAACGTGCGCCGCCGGCCGGACGGGCAGTTCGCCGTGTCCGACGAGCTTTTGTAAGAGCGCTTTAGACTGAGGTCCTTGCAGGGAGAGGATCCCATAACCCTCGGATCGGTCGGCAATCTCCACTTCGTCGGCAACCAGATAGCGGTTCAGATGCTCGACGATTTTGTCTTTGATGACTTCCCAAAGATCCAGATAGAAAGAGTTCTCAGATCGCAACACACGAACATCTCCAAGAACCTTTCCTTGTTGATTCAAGATGGTCGCGTACTGCCCTTCGCCCGGGTTTATGGAGCGAAGATCGTTGGAGAGCATGCCTTGGAGAAAGGAAGAGCGGTCGGGGCCGGTTAATTGAAGGAGGCCGCGATGACAACGGTCGATTAAGCCCGCTGTGGATCGCACCGTTCTGTATTCAGCGGCGGCATCTCCAAAGTGAGTTGGAACTAGCCAGCCGTCACTTTCGCAAAAGACCGCGCCGTTGGACTTATGGAATGCTAATAAGGGAGATTGCTTGGTCACAAATTGAAATATACCGTCAACCGGCACGGTTGACAACGTGAGCCGCCATCGCCTTAAATAGGCAACGACGGCTACTTCCTTTTCGGGACGCCTATGGGCAAGCTCAAAGGCGATTTGGATTTGCATAAACTTGAGGTTTTTTATCGGGTCGCAGAACTGCAAAGCTTCTCTGAAGCGGCGGAGCGGCTGTCTTTGAAACAGCCGACCGTGAGCGCTCACGTTCAGGAATTGGAA
>DASQUN010000207.1:0-3170 GCA_035641275.1 Candidatus Udaeobacter sp.
GAGCGACTGGCCGCCACCCCAACAGTATCCCACAACGCCCACTTTGCCATTCACGTAGCTCTGCTTTTTTATGTAGTTCAGAGCTGCAGTTAAATCCTCCACAACCATGGCGCCGGTCACCTTTTTGATCGCTTCGGTAGCCGCATCGCTCCCCTTATACTGATCGCTGCCGCCTATTCTTCCCATGCAGTCCACGGCAATCGCGGCGAAGCCGTCTTTAGCGAAGCGACGAGCAACGTCCTTGATATGATTGACCAGGCCCCGGTTCTCGTGAATCACGATGACCGTTCCCAAATTCTTGCCATCCTTCGGCCGAGAGATGTAGGCGCTCACATTCCCCGCATTGCCGGGAAACTGCACCATCTCGGAATTCAGGCTCGCATCATTCGGATCGACAATATGATCAATCGTCTGAGCCATCTTACGAATCCTCCTTCAAAGTTTTTTGCTTTGCTGAGCCCAGCTATAGCGAAAAATACAGTTCAAATCTATATGGTGTCGCCTAAATTCGCAAGAAAAGTTTGCTGTCATTCCGGCCAAGCTGGCGCTAGCTAGCGCGAGCCTGAATTCAGGAAGTATAAGAAAAACTGGATTACCGCTTCCGCGGGAATATTCATCATCGGTGAGGCTCATACTCGACGATGACAGCTGGACCGAAGGGCGAAGCTGGAGGCCGCAGACGTAGAGCCGTACAAGTTCTGTCAGGCCTGGACCCTTCGAATAAGCAGCGAACGGGGTTGGCGGGATGGCCATTGAGGCAAAGACCGATCGGCTGCGGCTGGAAGCCTTGCCCCGCGGTCCACTTCCGGGGGAATGACGCAGGGAGACGCCGACTTATCCCGTGAACTTCTGAGACAAGCCCTTTCTTCAAGATAAAACTCGCGTTAAAAACGACAAGCGGCGGATAGTACCGCCGCTCATCCGTTGTGCTTTACGTGCGTGACGAGCAATCTGAGTCGTCTCAGCCCAGGCTTGCGACTACGAAGCCGATGTGGGGTTCGACGCAGACGAAGGGGATTTTTCGCTGGTGCTTGTTGAGCTATCGCTTTTCTTGGATTCTGATTTAGTGTCTGAAGTGGATTTCGAGCCGTTTTCGTCCTTCGAGGCGCCGTTACTCTTACGGGCGTAATCGGTGACATACCAACCGGTGCCTTTCAGTTGAAAAGAGGTGTTGGAAATGAGCTTCTTTACCTTTCCCTTACAGGTAGGGCATCTGCCTAATGGCTTTTCGGTAATTCTCTGAGTTACCTCGAATGTTCCACATTTTTGGCATTGATATTCGTAAATAGGCATGAAAAATCCTCAACTTAGTTGTTTTGGCCCACAAATTAATCACGGTCCTGTTGGTTGTCAATTGACCGACGTCCCGCAGTAATCACACCTACATCCGGGCGTTACGATCTGCTCCGTCCGCCTTTATGTGCGGACCGCCAAAAGCTTCTGAACGGTTACCAAATAGGATTAGAGGTTCGGTGCCGGTATTGGTTATCTGGTAGTAGTCTTTAGCGGCAAAGAAGACGACTTCGTTCTTCCCAATCGGCCTCTCTGCCCCTTTGATATCCTTAACGATGCCCTTTCCCTCCAACACTAAAAAGGTCTCTGGATTGGCGTGGTAGTGCATATCCGTTCCGTCTCCAGGCACGAAGTAAAGCATCCATGACCGAAAGTTCTCGGCGCCGAACAGATCGATCTTACGTTTCTTTTTGTTTCTAGCCTCCGCCATCATCTCACCGAGGCTTGCAAAGTCCATCGAGCGCTCCCCTTTCCCAGAATGTTGATCAATCGAAAATCATCTTAACCTAGGCGCCGGCGAAACCGCAAACGGACCCGACAGCAACATAGTAGAGCGGGCGGCAGGCCTTGACCAGCCAGCTTGACAGTCTTGGCGATTGTTCAATATGTAGAACGTAGCGATTTATTGTGACAATGGTTAAGGAGAGGTCGCATGCTGAAACTCACCGAATCACACGCCAGAGAGCTCATCGCCGAGGTCACAGACAAATTGGAAAAGCGCTGGAAAGAAACCGTCGGCAAGACCCGTTTCATGGATGAGCTGAAGGACGGCAAGCTCAAGAAGGAAACCATTCAGCTGTTTTATAAGAACTGGGGCTCGTTCGTTCCCGTGATCAACTCAATCTACACATCGGCTTTTTATAAACACCTCTGGTTCTTCGTGAAAAACGTGGACCTGATGGAAGTCTACACACAAAAGGTGCTCGACGAATTCGGTCATCCCTCCCCTCCGGGACATATTCAGATCCTTATCGGCACCGGCGAGGCTTTGGGACTTACAGCAGAAGAGGTCTTGCTAACGCCCATGCTGCCTGAAGCTCGTGCTCTCCCCGATTTCCAGCGGACGCTAATGGTGGACGGACAAATTCAGGAATACTGGTTTTCGGTCTTGTGGGAACACGCGTTTGGCGAAACCTGCATGGATTGGTTCCGGGCTTTGACAACCCACTATCGTCTCACCGCAGAGCAGGCAAGTTACTTTTCCAAGCACCATGAGGCCGACACCACGGATCATCTTGACCGGAAAGCTCACAGTGCGGTCACCCAAACCGTTTTGCTCCGGCTTTTACAGCAGGGCATTATTGAGCGCCCGGGATACTCTCCTGAATATTGCGCGGTTACGCCGGCCGATCTGAACGCGCTCATGATGGATGGCTGCTACAAGGCAACGCATTAAGTGAAACACATGCACAAATCTACTTTCAGATTTAAAATTCAAGTTCCGAGATCGGTCATCCGAGATTTTTAGTTTGGGATTGCCAGGGTTAGCGAGGGCGGCGGGATGGCAAATGCATCTTGCAAATCTGAAATTGAGATCTGAGATTCTGAGCGAAAGCGAGGATTAAATGTCGCTGGAAGAGCTCAATCAAGAACTCAAGAAGAACGATCTCATCGGCTACTGGACCATTCCCAATACCAGCACCGGCTTCCGCGAGCCGGAGCCAGGATTCCGGCCATTTCTCTGGAAGTGGAAAATCATCCGCGATGCGCTTGAAAAAGCCGCGCAGCATATTCGCCCGGAAGAGGCGTTCCGCAGGTTCATCGGCTACCAGCACCCTGAGTTGAAATTGGGAACCGCCCATACGCTGTTGATGGGCGCCCAGATGGTTTGCCCGGGAGAGTTTGCGCCCGCGCATCGCCATACCATGGAAGCCATT
>DASQUN010000208.1:0-6681 GCA_035641275.1 Candidatus Udaeobacter sp.
GTTTAATCATGCCCATGACCAGGTACTTGCACTCAATCAAGTTCGACCAAATCTGCTCTTGTTCCGACGTTGGCTTTCCCACCACCGCCGTGCGACAAATGCCGGCCAGGTACCCGCTCTTCTGGCCGAAAATCTCCATGCGGATGACATCGCCTTCTTGTAGCTTGCGCTCTGTGGGGCCGACATTTGGAAACTGGCTGCGCTCGCCCGACGCGATAATCATCAATTTGTAATTTTCTGCGCCGCCGGCAAACAGGCGACTCAATAAATGACCTGCCAACTCCAATTCGGTCATGCCAATGCGCGCCGATTGTAACGCATCGCCGATCGCTTTGTCGGTGAGTTTGCTTATAGAGCGAAGCAGTGTCAGCTCGTTGGCCGTCTTGACCTGCCGAGCCTTGTGGAAAATAGCATCGGCGGGCACCCACTCTACCTTGGGCACAATCTTTTGTAGCCTCGCGAAATCCTTCGCCGGCAGAAATTCCATCTCGATGCCGATCTTGGCACGGTCGAGTTTTAGGTCCTTGAGAGCCTCACCGAGTCCGTCCATGGGATCGTCCATAAATTCCCGGTAGATCCGCAGATCGTCAATCCCCGCATGCGCCTTAACTGTGGCGGCTTCCATATCGATGGCCACCATGGAGATCTTTCCATCGGCCGTCACGATGCAGATGGCATGACGCCAGCGCATCAAAGACTGCGACGGCACGACAAAACCGGAAACGTAAGTTACGTTCTCTGGAGAGACGGCGATGACAGCGTCCAAGCCTTCGGCGCTGAGCCGCTTTCTTAGACGACTAATGATGTCTTGGTCCATAGAACGGCAGGTTCGCCCGTCCGCGAGAATAACTTTTGGCACCCAGGGCGTCAAGACGAGGTGAGGTGCACTGATGTATCACGTTGGGTGGAAATTGGGTGGGAGCAAGACTGTAAGATGTTTTCAGCCGTTTGTTTAGTGGAAAAGCCCGCCGCCATCGACAACAATGGTCTGGCCCGTCACGAAATCGCTGTCCGAAGAGGCAAGATAAACTAGCACGCCCAGTAGATCTTCCGGAGTCTGCAGTCTTTTGATCGAGCGCGCTTTGAGCTGAAAGTCCGTGAACTCTTTGGGCGCGTTCTGTCCTTCGTGCTGAACCAAGCCGGGAGCGATGGCATTGACGCAGACACCGAATTCTCCCACTTCGCGGGCGAGCGACCGTGTCATGCCAATAAGCGCAGCTTTGGACGCGACGTAATGCAGGAACAGGGGTGTGCCGGCGAAAGCAGTCGAAGACGAGATATTGATGATTTTCCCGCTTCGCTGTTCTTTCATTTGCGGGAAAACCGCTTTGGCGCAAAGAAACGGCCCCTTGATATTGACCGCGGAAACTCGGTCCCATTCTTCCGCCGAGATTTCATAAAACGGGTGCCGCTGGATATTGATGAAGATCGCCGCGTTGTTGACGAGGATATCGATTTGGCCGAATGTTTTTACGGTCTCACTGGCCATTCTGGCCGTATGCTCTTCATTTGAAACGTCGACTGTGAGCGCTAACGCTCTACCGCCAGCCGCTCTGATCTCTTGGGCAATGTTGTCGCCGTCCAAGAGATCCGCGATGACGACCGCAGCACCTTCCGCCGCCAGTTGGCGAGAGTAGGCTGCTCCAATATGGCGTGCGCCCCCGGTAACAATAGCAACTTTGTCGCTCAACCTCATAAGCCAATCGCCCGGACGCACTGGAATAAAGCAGTACTGGAGTATCGGGGTTGGAACCCATCACTCCACGACCCCCTTACTCCGCCACTCCATTGCCTCATCTGAGCCTTTGCAGATGTTCCTTGAAATCCAACGGATTCCACCACGGCTTGAGACCCAACGATTCAGCGATAACCCGCGCGGCGTTATATCCGGGCGCGCCTGTGATATTGCCACCAGGGTGACAGGAGGAACCGCAGAGAAATAGACCATCTATCGGGGTTCGGTATTGTCCCCATCCGGGAAACGGCCGATTCTCCAGCGCTTGATCGCCGGAATATTCCCCAACCATCCAGTCGCCGCAGACCATATTGCGATCATGGCGCTCGATATCCAGCGGCGTCGTTGAATCAGTGGATAGAATATTATCGGCGTCCAAATTCGGCGCAAAGAGCTGCCAAACCGCGAGTTGCCTTTGAAACCACTGGTCACGAATCTTATCCCAGTTCAATGCATTTCCCCAAAGCTGGTAAGGAGCCAATTGCCACATAAATGCGGTAGCCTTGCCGGGCGGGGCTTGAGTGGAGTCGTGATAGGATGGAGTCGCGCCATTCATGAAGGGTTTTCTTGGGAGTTGATGGCTGCGGCAGTCTTCGAACAGGTTCCGCAGATCCCCATATTCTTCCAAGCCAACGATATGCATGAATGAGCCGGCGACTTCGGGATATTTCTCTTCAGTAATATACTTGGGTCGCTCATTCAGGGCCAAGTTAGTGGCAAAAATCGGAGTTGTCTTGGAAAATCTAAAGTTGGCGGCCACATCCGCAAACTCGGGCTCCAGATTCTCACGTCCGACCAATCTAATAAAGGTCTCGATCGGATTGACGTTGGAGGCGATAAATTTACGCGCCTTTATCACGGTCCCGTCTTCGAGCACCAAGGCGGTCGCTTGATTTTTCTCGACTAAAATTCGTTCCGCCCCGTTTGCTTCGATGTAATCGACGCCGTTGTGGGACATCATATGGGCGAGGTTGTCCCCCAAGGCATGTGAAGTGCCGCGACAAAGCTGTGGATTGACGCCCCAGGCGATCATGGCTGGAATCAAGTAGCCGGTCTTAGAGGCATCCAACTCATAACCGCGCATCACCCCGAGAAACCCGATGAACGCCTGCACTCGCGGATGCTCGAAGTGCTGAAGGACGAACTCTTCAGGCGTTGTGTCGAACCACTTCAGATACTCGCGGCCTTCGGGAATCTTCTCGAGCCATCGCCGCTTTTCTTCCATCGGCACCGGCACGGCGTAGGTTTCAGGGAAGACGATATTCCTGACCACCGGCTGCCAGCGCTGCCAGATGTCGAGGAAAGTCGCCGCGTCTCGTTTCGAGAAGCGGCGGACGCTTTCCACCGTGCGATTCAAGTCGCTGAACCAGCCGAGATACGTTTTATCGAGGAAATGATGCACCGCACCAGGGTCCGGCCGGTAATAGTAGATGCCGAACTTCTCCAGCTCGAGGTCTTTGTACCACGGTAGCATCATGAGCCCGCGGTGAAAGACGGAATGGATATTGTGCCAGAAGCCGGGGTAGTTTCGATCCTCGTGCGAGTCGAGTCCGCCACCGACCTCCATGTTCTTTTCGACGACTATGATTTTCTGGCCGCACTTAGCCAGATAACCGGCACAGATCATTCCGTTATGTCCCGCCCCGATCACCACACCGTCATATTCGAAAATCTTGGCCATACAGCTCGACAGGTTAATTGATGTTGTTTAATTCTTGACTTTGAACCTTGAACTTTTGAACCGTTCAATCGCTCAAGAGTTCAGATCGTTCAAGCGTTCAAGGATGCTCTAGTTTTCCCGTAGTTCTCCGATCACCAGGTTCAGATCTTCTTTAATCACCTGCCAGGCACTCCTCCCCGAGCCTGCGATCACCGCATCCGCCGGGTGCGTGGCGACACCAATTTGGTAAAGTCTCTCAATCGGCGTTCGATAGCCTGACAATTCTTCAATCGGCCGCTTTTCACCCATTTGAGCGGCGATTTTGCGCGCGACCCAGACTGATCCGCGCCGCATGTTCGGCCAACGGCCAGCAATATAAAACGGGTCCATAGCGACTTTCATTTCGATGTTCGCCTCGGTCAGATTGGTCGCGTACTGCCGCCAGACCTTCAGCACAAAATCCATGAACCCATTCTTCAGTTTCACCCAGTCTTCGGGCTTCTTTCCGTTCAATTGAAACGGCACCGGCATGAACAGAGAAGCCGTATGCTTGCCGGAGGGCGCCTGCAGCCGATCGAAAGCGGTCGGGCAGATCGCGTGCAAGCACACGTGCTCGGGGAATTCGCCGGCCCGAATCTCCTTCCACATTTCGCGCAAGTCGGCCGGCGATTGTGGTCCTAGATTGACGTTCATCGCCTGTCCCACACGGGCGTCTTTCGCCTCGTGCAGCGCGTAGCGCACAGGCACTTTGAGCGCCAGGTGCACTTGAAAATAAGAGAACTCGTCTAGCGCAATATCTTTAACCCGCGCGGCGAAGGTATTCCGGAGCTTATCCTCACCGATCAGCTCTATAAAGGTCGAATATGGACCGACGTTGGAGACCACCGCCAGCCTGGCTTTCCATTCCCGTCCATCGCGCAGCCTTACGCCGACCGCTTGGCCGCTCTCCACCAGGATTTTCTCGACGTGATGCACAGCGCGGATTTGGCCGCCATGGCGCACATAGGCCCGCTGCAGGGCTTGCGCGACGGCATGAGACCCCCCGCGCGCGAGCTCCGGTTTTTCGTCCCCGGCGATCATTTTCAGAACTTCGATGCCGCCTCCTTCATAATCCAAGCCTACACCGCGCGGAATGGCCATCTGCGATAGAACCAGGGCCTTTACGGCATCATGTTCGAAAAGCTCATCAACAGCCTGGTCCGGTGTCATCTGCGAAAGCCGCCAGAACTCTTTCCCCGCCGAATCTGTTTCGAGCGTCCGCCTGAAAGCGCCGGCGGCGCGCGGCGGCTCGTAATAAGAGGGGATCAAAAGCTCGCAAATGGTCGCGCAGAATCTGTCATGTGTTTGGCGCCAGGCGCGCGCATCTGTTTGAGAAAAGCGCGCGATCGAGCTAACCGTTGCATCGATGGATTGAGTATGTGAAATCGATTGGCCGCCGGATAACAGCAGCGAGCTTATAACCGGCGGCGAGACGAACTCTGCATGGTGACTCTGGTCCCACTTGAGTTCCTGCCATACCGGCGAGGTGGCTCGGTTGTCTTGGAAGTACGCGAGCGTATTGTGCCAGTACCCGGGTAAAGTGATTTCTTCGGTTGCGAGCCGGCCGCCGTTCTCGAGTCGGCTTTCACAGATCACCGTCTTGAGGCCGGCCATTCCCAGATAGGTGCCAAGAGCAAAATTATTTTGGCCCGCACCGATGAGGATGACATCCCATTCCTGATCGACCAAAGCAAGCTCCTTGAAAACTCTACCTATTGCTGTAGAAAGATCTTCTTGTACTGCGCCATTTTTTCGGCGAACCCTTTTTGGTCCAACTCGTCCATCTCGACCATTTCGATCTTATCCGCATCGGGCAGCGGCGGATAAATCCCTTTGCGGGTGACAAACTCGCCGAGTCCGGCCATTAACCGTAAACCCTCTTCGCCAAGAAAAAAGTCGATAAAGGCTCTGCCGGCGTTCGGGTGTGGGGCTTTGGCGCCGAGCGCGATAGACTGGCCGTCTCCCATGAACTTACCGAGGCGAACGTAATCCAAAGGAACTCCCTTTTTACCGTAAAAAACCACGTTCTTTAAAAAGGCGATTCCGATCGGGGTCTCGCCGGTGGTAATACGCTCCCCCGCCGGGGTCAAAGATTCTACTAACAGGGGCTTTGTTGCAGCCAGATCGCGAATGAACTTATCGGCCTTTTCCTTACTACCCATGACTTTGTGAAGGCTAGCCATCCACTGAGCCGTGGTGGTGTGTTGGCTGGCATCGGGTACGACCACTTTCCCCTTGTATTGCGGTTTGACGAGATCCTCCAGCGCCTTTGGCGCGTCGGCTGGTTTAATGATTCCCGCATGGAAAAGAATGCCAATGATGGTGTTGCGATAGCTCGGCCCGAGGTTCGGATCTATAACTTCTTTCGGAAAGGCACGTGCTGAAGGGGAGTCGTATTTGGCCAACAAACCGTCTTTTTGGATGAGCTGCATTGTGGCTTTGGTGGTCAGCACGACATCATAGAGAGGTTTTCCGGTCCGGGACTCGTTCGTGACCCGATCTATAACTTTGTTGGCTGCCGCTCGCCAGTACTCCGTTTCGAGTCCCGTCTTCTTTTTCAATGCACCGGCGATCAGGTCGATGGTGTCGCTTTCAATTGAGCCGTAGACGACCACCTTGGCGCCTTCATTCTTTGCCGCCTCAACCAGTTTACTGTCCTGAGCGAATAGAAAGTTAGGAAGCATTCCAATGAGGCAGCTCAGAGAGAGAATTCCCGTAATCTTCATAATCGAACCCTCGCTGATTTGCTTTGCTCCTGAATATCCAAAACCCCGATGTTTGTCCATGTTGTTTGTTTAACCCAAGACCATTTGGTAGTTTACAGGTTGTCCCATGACGGTCCTCGACAAACTAAAAAAAATCCGTGAGGAGCTCAAACAAACCTTTCTCGAAAGAGCCGATGTGATCGATGGGGCGCTGGCGGCTTTGCTTTCGTCCAACCACGTCCTCATCATCGGCCCTCCCGGCACGGCTAAATCGATGCTCGCGGACGAGCTTTGCCGGCGGATTGACGGCGCGAATTACTTCCAATGGTTGCTCACTCGATTCACAACTCCGGAAGAAATCTTCGGCGCTGTCAGTTTGAAGGCCCTGGAGCAGGATGACTATCGGCGAGTGACCAGCCACAAACTGCCGGAGGCGCACATTGCGTTTTTAGATGAGATATTCAAAGCCAACTCTTCAATCTTAAACGCACTGTTGACTCTGATTAACGAGCGCCTCTTTCACAACGGCAAAGAGATAACAC
>DASQUN010000209.1:0-12979 GCA_035641275.1 Candidatus Udaeobacter sp.
TACCAGCAGCAAATCGAGCTGAGCCAGCAGGATCTTTTCAGCCAAGAGACCGTCGCGGATTATTTGTTTGCCAAAGACAAGATCTTCGCAACCCTGACGCTCAGCGCTGACGAGCTCAACCTTTACCAGCAGATTTACGCGCTGCTTAATGCCCGGGTTCCTAAGCCGGATCTGGTGGTCTATTTGCAGGCTCGGCCGGAGGTGCTTTACAAAAGAGTCAAAAAGAGAGATAAAAAATACGAACGCGGCATTACCTTCGAATACCTCTCAGAGGTGGCTCAGGCCTATAACCAGTTTTTTTTTCATTACGACGAGACGCCTCTGCTGGTGGTCAATACGTCGGAGATTGATTTCGTGGCAAGCAGCAAGGATCTGGCTGACTTGATCAAAGAAATCAATAACATGGGTTTGGGAACGCAGCATTACATACCGCTTGGATCCAGGTAATTCGGACCGAGACGGACGCCAAACGACGACGTCAGTCGGGAGCGGACAGTAAGCGGTTACTGCCTCTTGCCGGCTGTGGACGGTCCGTTTTTTAGCGGCCTTCCGGCCTACCGGAGGGCCTTTTTATTTTGGAGGCGGCGATGACGGAGAAGGTCACCGTACCGGAAATCGTCAAGATGAAGCAGCGGGGGGAGAAGATCACTTGCCTTACCGCCTACGATTATTCCTTCGCGCGAATTGTCGACCGTGCCGGCGTCGATATTCTGCTGGTGGGGGATTCAGTTGGCTGCGTCGTTCAGGGACGGGCGAACACGTTGCCGGTCACCATGGATGAGATGATCTATCATACGCAGGCGGTCGTGCGCGGCCGGAGGCGGGCCCTGGTGGTCGGGGATATGCCGTTTCTCTCTTTTCAAGTCGGTAAGGAACAGGCGATCCAAAATGCCGGGCGGTTTCTCCAAGAAGGGAGAGCCGAGGCGGTCAAGCTGGAGGGCGGCGTTCCGATGCGGGAGACGATTGAGGCAATCGTGCAAGTTGGAATCCCGGTGATGGGACATGTCGGTCTCACGCCGCAGTCGGTCCATCGCTTCGGCGGTTATAAAATTCAGGGGAAAGAAAAAACACAGTGGAAAACCATTCTCGGTGATGCGGTGGCGGTGCAAGAAGCGGGAGCATTTGCGGTGGTGTTGGAAGGCATGCCTACGGAGTTGGCCCAGGAGATTACCGAACGCCTGACGATTCCAACGATTGGCATCGGGGCGGGCGCAAGCTGCGACGGTCAGGTCCTAGTGATCCACGATATGCTGGGACTGTTCGATGATTTCAGACCCAAGTTCGTCAAACGTTATGCAGAAGTTGGGGAAGTCATGACGGCTGCGGTAAAAAGCTTCATCACTGAAGTGCGCGAGCAAAAATTTCCCGGTAAAGAGCACTCGTTCAAATAAAATAGGGATCAAATTGACGTAGGGGCGACCGGCCGTCGCCCCCGTAAATCCTGTGCCCATGAAAATCATTGAGCGCGTTCGGGAAATGAAAAGCTGGAGTGAGACCCAACGCCACCAGGGGCGGCGTGTGGTTCTCGTTCCCACTATGGGATTTCTTCATCAAGGGCATCTGAGCCTCGTGCGCGACGGTAGGAAACGAGGAGACCAGGTTGTCGTTTCGATCTTTGTTAATCCCGCTCAGTTTGCGCCCGAGGAAGATTTTGCCGCCTACCCACGGGATTTCGAACGGGATCGAAAGCTCCTTGAAGAGGAAGGCATCGATGTCCTGTTTCACCCGCCACTCGAAGCGATCTACCCCGAGGGGTACCAAACGCACATCGAAGTGGAGAATCTCAGCTTGCCATTGTGCGGTGCGTTTCGGCGCGGCCATTTCCGTGGCGTGGCGACGGCCGTAACAAAGTTTTTCAACATCGTCCGTCCCCATGCCGCTGTTTTTGGATGCAAAGACTATCAGCAATTGCAGGTTATCCGCCGATTGGTGGCGGATTTGAATTACGATATCGAGATCATCGGCTATCCTACGGTGCGCGAGCCGGACGGGCTAGCGATAAGCTCGCGCAATGCCTATCTTGATCCTGACGAGCGCAGGGCGGCTCTTTGCCTCTCGCGGTCATTGCATCTGGCGGAGTCCTTAGTACGGCAAGGAGAGAGAAGAGCCACGGCGCTTCTGCTTGCGGTCCGAGCAGAAGTAGCAAAAGAGACGCTTGCGCGGCTGGAATATGCCAGTCTGTGTGATCCTGAATCCTTGCAGGAGGTCGATCAGATCCGCCGGCCGACGCTTTTGGCTTTGGCGGCTCGCATCGGCAAGGCTAGGCTTATAGACAACGCTATAATCAAACCATAAGGACGAGGCGCGTCGTGGCGGAAGAAACGCAGACTCGGTTGAAAGTTAGTCTACGAGACACCTTACAGCGGCAGTTTCTGGCGGGTCTGTTGGTTTTCTTGCCGGTGGTGATTACCTTGTGGTTTCTCGGTTGGGTCGTTGCGCTCATGGATGGGCTGCTGGACGTGCTGCCGGCGCCGCTGCATCCCAATTCCTATCTGCCATTTGCAGTACCGGGACTGGGAGCCGTCGTCACCATTGGACTCATATTTTTTCTTGGCTTTTTGACCAAAGGCGTCGCCACCCGTCGGTTTCTCAGTGCATGGGATAAGATTTTTGTTCAGATTCCGATTTTCCGCGGCGTTTACACAGCCGTCCAGAAACTGGTCCAAACCTTCTTGGGGCAGTCCCAAAGCAACCGGCAGGTCGTAATGATCGAATACCCGCGGAAGGGCGTTTATGCGGTTGGCTTTGCCATGGGCCGGGCCTGGCATGAGCTGGAAAGGAACAACGAAAGCCCGCTCGTCAATGTTTTTGTCCCCACGACCCCCAATCCCACTTCGGGATTCTATCTTCTGGTGCCGCTTAGCGAAGTGGCGCCGCTCGATATGAGTATGGAAGAAGCCCTCAAGCTCATCACTTCCGGCGGCTTGATCACGCCCGAGGATAGGAACAAGAACCATGGCTAAGGAAAGGGCGCCGGGCGAGCAGATCGTCTGCGTCAATCGCCAAGCACGGCACAATTACTTCATTGATGAGACTTACGAGGCGGGACTCGTCTTGGTGGGCAGTGAGGTCAAATCACTGCGCGATGGCAAGGCCAATCTCAAGGACAGTTACGCGCGGATTCAAAAGGGCGAGGCATTCCTCGTAAACGCGCACGTCAGTCCCTATTCCGGCGCCAATCAATTCAACCACGAGCCGACCCGCACGCGAAAACTCCTGCTTCATCAGCGCGAGATCGAGCGGCTGACGGGCAAGACCAAGGAAAGGGGGTTCACCCTGATTCCTTTGAAGCTTTATTTCAAGAACGGCAGGGCGAAAGTGGAGCTGGGTCTCGCGCGCGGCAAAAAGCTCTACGACAAGCGGGAAACCCTGAGACGCAAAGTCGCCCAGCGCGAAGTGGAGCGTTCTCTCAAATCAAGGTACTAGCCCGGAATTGTTCACACCAACCGTACGTTCCGTCGTTCCAGCATTCTCGCGGGCCGGGCAGCGGGCTTATCTTTGCCGATGAGCTATTCGATGGAAACAGAGCGCAGGGGATGCCAGTCGTGATGTAATCTGGGGAAGCGGTGCCGAAGTAACTTCCAAACTCTCAACGATCGAGTTTTCTTCTTACTCTGCCACAGGGGTTGCGACAAACGCACGCTGCTCAAAATCGCCGGCGTCATCTTCGATAAGGTAGTGGCCAACGATCTGACCGGCGTTATTAATTCCGGAAAGGCTAGTGACAATAGAACCCGGTACATCTATTGAGGTAAAACCACCCTCATCATGAAGAAAGCCCTGCACAGTAACGCCATCCATTGAATAGATTCCTACGATTTGGCCCGCATCGTTGATGTCCGTCGCTTGAGTGAGCACCGCTCCCGGAACGTCAATCTGGGTGAAGATTAAAGCTTCAGAGTCGTATCGGAAGCCGCGGCTACAAAGAGAATAACACCCAACGACCTCACCCAGGTTGTTAATACCCAAAGCGCCGGTATCGGGACTCGAAATAAATGGAACATCAATCGTCGTATAGGCCCCATTCTCGTAGATGAAGCCATGAAAAAAGCCGTCTTCATCTCGATAGTCTCCAACAATCTGACCAACATCATTGATCCCGATGGCTTCGGTCAACAGAGATTCCGGAACCGCCACCATGAAAACCTTTCCGTTGCGTTTAACAAATCCTCGCAAACGAGATCCATCAAAAAACCAGCCGGTTACACGACCTTGATTGTTGATATCTTGAGGGGTGATTCCACTCACTATTGACCGCTTCGCGACGGAAATCTTTTGCCCCGTTTTGCCAACGGCCTGAAAAGGCCTGCTCTGATATACCGACGCGCCCGCCCAAGTATGAAGCGGCTCTTGACTATTGTGAGCCTTAGGCGCAGGCACTTTGGCTTTTTGAAACTTGATTTCACTAAAGCGCCGACCATTGTACGAGAAAGCCCTAAACTCGCCGTTTCGGTGGAGATCGTTGCATCCGCCTACTACAAGACCAAAGTCATTAATACCGGTCGCAGTACAGCCGAAAAGATCTTCATGACGGGAAGGAAAATCAACTTCGAGGCTGATGAATGTGTATTCAATGGCCTGCGCTGCTGAGGTAGCAGTAAATAACCATCCCAGAAGCCAAAGCCAACGATAAAATGAGAGCTGCATGGTCCTCCTGCCAAGCACAAGTAGGCACAGCTACTCTCATATCTACCCCAAACTGTCAACAGATACCTTAAATTCCTCGAGCATATTCATGCATTTGTGCGAAGAAGTGCGGCGAATCCGTGGCACGCGCCAAGTTACCGGCGTCTACCCACCACGAGTGATGCCTAACTTTTTCATCCGATATTGGAGGGTGGTGCGTTTCGTCCCGAGTCGAGCGGCCGCACCTGTGGAGCCGCCAACCGCCCAGTGCGTATCTTTGAGAGTTCGTAAGATGTATTCCCGTTCAGCTTCTGCGAGCGTAATGAAATTGTCCGCAGAAATGACCGCTGGGGGTTTGCTGCGCTCCGATAATTCACTGAGAGGAAGTTCGAGTTCCGAACCTCGTGACAGAATGACCGCGCGTTCAATAAAGTTCTCGAGTTCGCGTACGTTGCCGGGCCAGTCGTATTGCCACAGTGCGTCCATCGCCTTGGCCGCGATTTTCTCGATGGACTTCTTCATCCGGCGCCCGTATTGCTGCGCAAAATGACGCACCAGTACCGGAATATCTTCCCGCCGTTCGCGCAACGGTGGGATCGCGATGGGAAAAACGTTGAGACGATAATAGAGATCATCCCGAAATTGTTTGTCCGCGACTTTTTGCGCCAGATCCGCGTTGGTGGCGGCAACCAACCGGACATCCACGCGAATCGTTCGCGTGCTACCCAGCCGCTCGAACTCTTGCTCCTGGAGTACCCGAAGGAGTTTGGGCTGAAGTTCGGGAGGAATGTCCCCGACCTCGTCAAGAAAAAGCGTTCCCCCGCTCGCGAGCTCAAACCGGCCGACTCGCTGCGCAATGGCGCCGGTAAATGCGCCTTTTTCGTGCCCGAACAGCTCGCTCTCAAGCAGTCCGGTTGGAATGGCAGCGCAGTTCACTTTTACCACAGTCCGCCCGCGGCGAGCGCTCAGATTATGAATGGCACGCGCGAACAACTCCTTGCCGGTGCCGGTTTCTCCCAAAAGGAGCACTGTCGAGTCGGTTGGGGCCACGGTTTGCACCTGTTGCAAGAGGTGTTTGAGCGGAGGGCTCTCACCGATGATCTCTTCGAAATCGTGCTCGCTGCGAATCTCGTCTTGAAGGTAGAGTTTTTCCTCCGTGAGATTGTTCGCCTGGTCCGCAACCCGGCCGAAGGCCAGTGCATTCTCCACGGCAATGGCGAGTTGATTCGCGACATGCTGGAGCAACTCCGCGTCTTTCTGCGGGAAGGTGTCGTGATCTAAATCTCCTACCACAAGCGTGCCGAGGGCCCGGCCGTGAGATATCAGGGGCAAGCAGCATGCAGACTTCAGTCCTTCAGCGAGAATACGCTTAGCGAATTCAGAGCGGAATTGCTCGACAATGTCTTGACGGGTCAGAAACACCGGTTGCCGGGAAATTATTGCTCGTCCTGAGGGCGCATCCTGTACGGGAACGGAGAGACCTTCCTGCAGCAAGCCCTTGCTGAGCGGAAAATCCAACGCCTGAATCTTCAAACGCTGAGTCTCGGCATCGTAAAGGCAAAGGCTCGCATACTCGTGTCGGGTTATTCGCCGCAGCGACGCGGACACTGCGTTGAGCAGTTCGTGCAAGTCGAGCGTCGAGACCAAGGCGTTGTTCACCTCTAGCAACAGGCTCAAACGGTCGCGTTCTTCCTTGAGTTGTTGCTGGACGGATTGCGCCTGCTCGAAGTTAACCGCGTTGTCCACGGCGACGGCGACCTGTCCGGCCAGCTGTTCCATAAATTCAAGATCTGTGTGCTGATACGCTTGCTCGTGGACGCTCCCTAATGTGAGGGCCCCGAGGCACCGATGCGCGGTCGTCAATGGCAAACAGCAGCAGGATCTGATGCCGTTTTCGCGCAAGATCTCCATCGCTCGCGGAAAGCGACGTTCTTGTTCGACATTGCCAATAAGTGTCGGCTCCTGGTTTTGCCATACCCAACCGGATAGCAACTCCTCAACGGGCAATTCATCAGAAACCAACGACTCCGCCGGTGAAGATCTTTCCAGGATATGCCTGCGCATTACGTTCCGTTCCGGATCGTGCAGACGGAGACTCAGATAATCAAACTGAAGAACATGACGGAGGCGTTGCGCCAGATCGTGGAACAACTCGGGTAGGTCGTGATGTAAGGCGATGGACTCTGAAACCGCGAGCAACGATTGATACTTTGCGGCCAGATCTCCGTTTCCGTCGTGGTTTTGAGATGTGTTGATCATGAATAAGGTGAAGGGGACGTGTCTTCGCTGCCTTCCGCGCGCGAGCTAACTTCTCACATTTGATGGAGATGCGGTCTTTTGGCAGCTTGGCATCCGTTGAATCTCTGCTGTGAAGCCTCTCTAGCTACGGTTTGTTTCCAAAAAATAAAAGGCGGACACCGTTTCCCAGTGAGCGCCCCTTTGTTTATCAAAAGCTGTTTTTGCCTTTGGTAGAGTTAATGAGCAATTCTTACGCCATAGCTACTTATCCCAAATCATTGCCAATTTCTTTACTGTTATCCAACTCACGCCTGAGAAATGCCCAGTTATTCACCACAGTCTGTCTAAAAATCTCGCATGCCATGATTTGCGATACATTCGGCTGGATAGAGAAAATGACTCACGCACACCGATGTGCGCCAGCCTCTTATGAGTTCCACGCCGAGACATCCAGGAGATGGCCGGCTTCAAGGCAGCTTAGCCCGTACCGCTGCATGAGCAGTTCCGCGGTATCCTGCAGACGCTCCTCGACCAAAGCCCGCCGTACTTCAGCAGAAATGTCCCGGCTGCCGAGGAGTAATGGCACAATCGAATAACTCATTGAAAACCTCCTGTCGGAGTATTCGTCAGGAAATTTGGCGCCGCCTTTTTCTTTCACTGAAATCTAGCACCTCAACGGTAATGCCTAGTCTGCGAGCTTCCTCGGCGCAGGCGGCACATACCTTCACGTCGATCAGATCACTACGGACGCGGTATGGGACTGCTTCAATTCTCCAGCATCGCTGGCATTTCATTCTCAATCTCCATTCAGGAGCCGGATCGCCTTCTCCGCGGTCGACCATCAGCCGGCCAGTTTTCTCGGCTCCACGCCTTAGTCCTTCTTTGCTTTAGCAGCGTCTGCTGTTTCAATTGTATCAATCCCTCACGGACGTATTCGGGGCTGAACCCCAAAACCTCACAGGTATTTTGGAAGGAAAAAACCCAATCGCCATCGTCTGCCAAGATCCACTGTTGCGCCGCTTCGAAAAGCTTCTTCTTTTTCGCACTGTGTTCTGCGACATTGTCCCTGAAGCAGTTAATCGCGTCCTCCAACACAGCCAAGATGAGTGTTTTCTCCGGCTCCAAAGAAATCTTTCTGCGGAAGTTCTTAAGGTACTGTTCGACGAGAAGCGTATCAGGCTGAATGAGAGAGCCGTTCTTCTCATCTGTGCTGCGGCGACTCTGATGGGAATGATTAGAAGTCATCCTTTCCAATTCCATGCTCCCTTACCTCCGAACTCAAAACGGGCACTCATGTGCCGGTAATCGTGAGTCAAACTCAACTGCGCTCCTTATTCGTTCACTTAACTGGTTCTCGCTGAAAAGTATTAGCTTTTCTCCGTTCGTCCTGAGCCGCCGTTAGATGAGCTCCCCGTCCAAAACACCGACAAAAACCCCTTCGAGTTTATCGGCTTCCTCCAGAAATCCTCGATCGACGGCCATCCTTTCAATGCCGAATCTATCAAACCATCGGATGGCCAGGAGCTGGCCCGCAGGATCATAAAGCTCCGAGTAATCTGCAGGTCTCTGAGTAGCTGTGTCGTCATAAACGGCCACTGTACCGACAATTTCACTTTCAACGACCACGGGTGAAAATGAGACGAGAATGAAATGAGTCTCCGAAGCAGGGTGGGGCAGAGCTTGCCACAAACTATCGTCGCCGGCTTCAAGCCCTTCGGTCGCCGCGTATCCAAAAGAGACCAGCTGAGCGACGAGCGCCAACGCAACGAAGAAGATTTTGCTTTTGTACGCCATTAAGCCACCTCCATTTATAATCGAGGTTCAATGCCATGTTACTTCCTTGTGGAGTACGATTTTCTGCCCGTGCTCATCCGGCTCGACAATCGGATCGCACCAACAGAATTCCGAGTTGATATGGGCGAGCCCAATGGACGTCTCCGCCGTAATCGTTGCAGGCCAGGTGCCGTTCCAATTGACGAACATTGTGAAGGTCTCCGTGGCGAAAGAATTTTGCGTTTGATTACCTATTCCTGCTCGTCGCTCGAATAAACACCCGTCGCCCAGACTGAGCGCACAGCCTTTATATCATTCAGACAATCCTCAATGGCTGTCGAGAGAACCGCCTGTTCGAAACCTTGAATCGACATCCGCACCTGCAGCGTTGTCGCAGTTAGGAGCACCGCCGCCAGCAACCCTGAATCGATGTTCATAGACTCGGTTCCCTCCCGCTTTGCTTCCTTTCGGAAAATACTAATGGCAAGGGTTGTGCCATTGGATGCGATGTCTTGGAATCACTCAAAAACAGTGAGAATCGGGAAAGTTACACTCTTCCGAATTTGGCTTGGTGTAAGTTGTGACGAAGTCAATCCGCCGATTTATCGGCAGGCGCCGAAATACTGGCTTTAGTTGGGGTCACGCGTCGTTTAATGGACCTTATGCGATGGAACGAAGCAGACCACCTTCTACACGCACCGCCGCCCCATTCGTGGCGGACGAGAGTGGGCTGGCGAGATAGGCCACCATGGTTGCAATCTCTCTCCCTTCAATAAGCCTTTGGAGAAGTGATGCCGAGCGGTGCTTCGCGAAGAATTCTCTTTCTGCCTCCGCGTCTGTTGTCTCTGGGTTGGCCAACATGTTGCGTAAGAATTGGACGATGCCTTCCGACCTAGTCGGTCCGGGCATAACGGTGTTCACGGTAACCCCCGTACCTTTGGTGGTTTCGGCTAGGCCACGTGAGATAGCCAACTGCGCAGACTTGGTCATGCCGTAATGAATCATCTCCGGCGGGGTCTGGATTCCAGACTCACTGCTTATGAAGATTAGGCGGCCCCAATTGCGCTCAAGCATGCCCGGTAGGTACTGACGGGCGAGGCGGACGCCGCTCATCACGTTGACTTGAAAGAACCGAAGCCAATCCTCCTCAGTGATATCCACGAATTCTTTCGGCTCGTAGATGCCCAAGTTATTCACCAGGATGTCGACCCGCGACAACCGCGCAAAGAGCGGTTCGGCGCCGGGCGAGTTACTGAGATCAGCGACAATGCCTTTCGCGCCGTTGCCGATCGTGTCCAGTGCTCGCTGGATTTTGTCCTGTGCGCGGCCGGTGATTGTGACTGCTGCGCCTTCTCGCGCCAACTCTTGCGCGATTGCCAAGCCGATGCCGGCGGTCGCGCCCGTAACCAGAGCTGCTCTGTTGTTGAGTTGTAAGTCCATTCGATCTGGTCTTCCTTTGCCTTATCTGATCTGAAGTGATCGAGTTGTTTGGCTATATAGTTATGACGGCTCGCAATCCCTCTTTTCCGCCCGCCACGCGTTGACGCTTCACACCACGCCGCCACCGGCTTGTACGTTCTGACCTGTAATCCAGCGCGCGGCGTCGCTCGCGAGAAAGGCAGCCACCTCGGCTACGTCGTCCGCCGTGCCTATACGATTGAAGGGTGACAGGCTCGCGCCGTAAGCGCGATACTGCTCGAGGAGCATATCCGTATCGGTGAATCCTGGAGACAGAACATTGACGGTGATGTTGCGCGATCCCAGTTCGCGCGAGAGCGAGCGGACGAACTGCTCGACGGCTCCTTTGCTCCCGAGATAGAGTGACACTTTGGCGAAAGGCATCTTCGTACCGCCTGTGGAAACGGCGACAATCCGACCACCGTCCCGGATACGGCGGGCGGCCTCCTGCAACGTGAAGAACATGCCTCGGGTATTGATGTTGAAGACGTAGTCGTAGTCTGCCTCGCTGCTCTCGGCGAATGACTTCTCAAGAACAACACCGGCATTACCCACGACAATGTCGAGCCCTCCCACTTTCTTTTCAGCTTCATCGAACAGCCGCCTCACTTCAGCCGGCCTGGCGACGTCGGCCGGAATGGCAATGGCCTTGCCGCCTTCCTCAAGGATACCCTTTACCGCTTCATCTGCGAGTTGTTTATTACGAGCATAATTGATGACCACCGCCGCGCCATCCGCAGCAAGACGTTCGGCGATGGCACGGCCGATCCCACGCGAACTCCCCGTCACCAGCGCAGACTTCCCTTCAAGTGGAAGAGACATAAATCCTCCTTTTTTAAGACAATCTGTCGAAACCTGCTAACAGCCAAACGCTTTCTCTAGTGAGCATTCTCAGTGCCAAATGCCGTTCATGTTCAAGAAAGAGATAATAGATGCTGCACGCAGAAGCAGTTACAGACCCTATTTGCATTTCAGCAGGAGAGCGTGACGAGAAATGTCTGCCGAGTTATCGGCAAATGCCGAAATATTGGCGTTAGGGTATTGGACGCTCGAGCCAACCTCGGAGTGATATCAGGCTTGTGAACCGTAGCTACCACGACCTTCCAACCGTCGTTGTCTTGCGGGAATGTCTATGCCACAAGCCATGCAAGTTGTTGTCCATCTGTTTTGTACCGCACCTTTTGGCTTCGGCAAGAAGTGTGACAAAGAAGAGCTTTCGGCAGGCGCCGAATTCGCGGCGTTTACCCAGCGCGGGTGATGCCTAGTTTTTTCATCTGGTATTGGAGAGTCGTGCGCTTCGTGCCGAGTCGAGCGGCCGCACCTGTCGGCCCGCCGATGACCCAGTTTGTCTCCTTGAGGGTGCGCACGATGTGGCCCCGTTTGGCTTCTTCAAGCGTGTGGAAATTGTCTGCAGGGATGGCCGCAAAAGATTTCCTTGGCTGCGCTAATTCACCGAAGGGAAGCTGGAGTTCCGCACCGCGAGATAGAATAATCGCACGCTCGATGAAGTTCTCGAGTTCGCGGATGTTGCCGGGCCAGTGATACTCCGTCAAAGCACTCATGGCCGTGGCCGGAATAATATTAATCGGCTTTTTTATGCGTTGTGCATGCTTCTGCGCAAAGTGATGTACCAGGAGCGGAATATCCTCCCGCCGTTCGCGCAACGGTGGGTTCGCGACGGGAAAAACGTTAAGACGATAATAGAGATCGTCCCGAAACTGTTTATCTGCCACTTTTTGCGGCAGATCCGCATTGGTGGCGGCGACCACTCGGACATCCACATGCATTGTTCGCGCGCTGCCTAGCCGCTCGAATTCTTGCTCCTGGAGAACGCGCAGGAGTTTGGGTTGAAGCTCGAGTGGGATATCGCCTAGTTCGTCGAGAAAGATCGTGCCCCGGTTCGCCAGTTCGAAGCGTCCGATGCGCTGCGCAATAGCGCCCGTGAACGCGCCCTTTTCATGCCCGAACAGCTCGCTCTCAAGCAATCCGCTGGGAATCGCGGCGCAGTTCACTTTCACGAGTGATCGCTCGCGCCGTCCACTGAGATTGTGAATGGCGCGCGCAATTAATTCTTTCCCCGTGCCCGTCTCCCCCAAAATCAGAACCGTAGAGTCGGTCGGGGCGACAATCTCAACCTGCTTCAGCAAGGCTCTTAAAGCAGCGCTTCTCCCTACGACCTCTTCAAAGTTACGCTGCGAAAAAACCTCGCCCGGTGCAAAACCGTCTACTCGCTCCTCACTAATGCCTGAAGTCCATGACATATCCAACATTTTGTTCTTCTCCCTTTATTCGATTTTCAATTTTCTTCGTTAGCTCGCCGGTTCTTTTTGGTCGTTCGCTGTGCGAATCTCACTGCAACTAACATTGAGTTTAATTTATAGAGGGAAACCCGAAATGCCGAGACATTTGTCGCGAAGCGCCTATTTTCCGACGCCAGACGGCCTGTGCTGGGCCAACGGCTCATGAACAGGCATCACGTCCGGCTGCGCAACTCCGCTTGGCCACGGCTGACAAGGCCTGGATAAGTCTTGCCCGGGTACCACGAGCTAGCCGCGAGCCGATCGAGCTCAGCAAAACCGGGAATGGACTCCATGTGCCGTACCATGCGAGCTCTCGTCTCGCGATTGGGAAGCGGACCGCGCATGGCGCCAATGTTCTCCATCAGGTGATCAGGATTCGACGTTGCGGGCAGCGCGCAAGTGACTGCCGGATGCGAGATGACCCATTTGAGAAAGAACTGGGACCAGGTCTCGATGCCGAGTTCCTCGGCAAAGGCGGGGAGAGACCGGCCCTCCACGATCTTGTGCAATCTCGCCTTCTCGAGCGGCATATTCACGAGAGCGGCAACTCCGCGATCAGCGGCGCTCGGGAGGAGTCGTTCCTC
>DASQUN010000210.1:0-7862 GCA_035641275.1 Candidatus Udaeobacter sp.
AAGAGTCATTACTGCGATCAACTCGTTTTGGGCATTACATAACGCGATGTCTTTGCCTTTCTCCAGGCCTGACAAGCTTGCAACCGGCAAAGTAATCGGTATAGGAAATAAGGTACCGTCTTCAAGCCGCATCTCCGCCAGTACACGGTCATAATCCTCTTTTCCCATAAATCGATCCAAAGGAGAAAATGCACCCACCGCAAGTAATTCGAGATCACACAACGAGCGAGGAGATAGTTGAATGGACGGAAACCTACTGGCCTTTGCAACTAACTCTTTTCTTTCCTCTTCCGACACCAAAAGGTTGACCAACCGCCCACCATAAGGAGTGATTAATGAAGCGGCTTTATTTCCCCGGGTCATATCATGTTTCATGTTTCGACGATCTTTCCTTTGTCGCGGTTAAACAGGCGCTCAAGCGCTTTGTGAATCATATCTATCAATTGCTTGCGAGGATGGAAGTGACATAACATCACGAGGGAAAAAATTCCATGATCGATCGGCTCGGCGTGGCGCTCACAAGGTTCGAGAATCGGAAAATTTAGCAGATCTCATATATTTCGGTTCAAGTCTCAGTAACGTTTGCAACCCCTCGACCGCCAACGTCTACAACGACTCGTCATGTAGGTTATTGCCGAGAACCGTATCAAGACCTTTAAAGTACTCAGGGTTGAAGACCGAATCTTTTCTTCCGCAAACCCGAGGCCGCTCCTCCCGGCCGCACCCAACTATGATCTCTTTCATATCCGAGCTCAATCAACAAATCGCCGGCGGCCTTGGCAAAGCTCTTCCGATCTTCCCCGGTGAAAACCGTCCGCCACGCGCCTATGCTTCGGTCGTGGAGCTTGAAATGAGACAACATTTCCTTAGGGTCACCGGCCAGCCCGAGAAAATCGAGGATGCCGGTCAGAGTAGCAGCGGAAGAGTCGATAAGGTTCTCATAGCGGACTTCCATGTAACTCAGGCGCCTTGCATCTACCCCTCTGCGGCCGCCGGATCAAGAGCTACTTTCCCTCCGTGCTTTAACAACGATATTGTCGGAAAAGAGCAACGGCGACTTGAGAAAAGACCTCAATATCTGCCAGTTAATCTTTCTTTGAACCGGGTCTTTTTCCGGAAAAATGATCGAGAATAGACTAAACAGCCACATAAACGGGTAGAAAAAGACGGCGAACAATGGCGAGGTCAATTTGACTCTGGTCTTCCGCAGCTGGGCAATATCAAAACCGTAGTGAAACAACAGATAATAGAGCTCATAAAAATGAATAAGATAGATATTGTGAGCTATTCCGGGCTTATGCTGATAGTGAAGCGGCCGTATACCGGCCGCGCAGGAAACCGGTAAATAGAAAGCGCAAGCGGGAAAACATGTTTAAGACGTTCGGCGTGCTGATGACGACTATGCCGCCCTCCTTCAACACTCGCCTGATTTCCCGAATCAGTTGCGGTTGATGTTCGACATGTTCGATAACCTCCACCAGGTTTACGCCGTCGAAGGTGTTATCCTTAAACGGCAGGGGCTCGTTAAGGTTAACACCGCCCAGTCGAAGTATCGACGGCCCCAGAACCGGAGGCGCCAAGTACTCAGTGGCGACGACCTCGAAACCTTTTCCAGAGAGTATGCGCGACGTATCGCCCCCGCCCACGCTGAGATCTAATACGCGGCGAACACGCCCAGCTTCCTCGGACCAGATCGCCGCAATCGCTCTATTAATGTACCGATTTGGCATGTCGTAAAATTGAATCTGGCGGTCTTTTCGCACGGACGGGAGCGTTGACGTTCACCCACGGCTTCCCGGTTGTTCCGTTTTGGATAGAGACCTCCGGTGAGCGCTTCCAGTCGCATCCAAGATGTCAACAATCCACCGCCTTTTCGTACGCTTTTCGTTTGCCCGTCTTCGCAAATACGAATTCAGGAAAAAAAGTTTGCCCGTTCGGCTGAGGAACTTTCCCAGCGTCCGGTTCAACTGAACCACGTTCTTGACGCGGCGCCGCCTACTGAGATACCAGCAACGGCGGACACCTTCAACATCAAGCAAACTGAAACATACGCCAGACAAGCAGTCTTTGACGAGAATATTGGCGTCCTTGAGATCGTTGTGATAGATGCGCCGCTCATGCAAGTCAACAACTAGAGCCGCGAGCGCCGCTAAAAATTTACGCCTAGACCTGAACCTTTCTACTCCTGCGAGCGGCGTTAGATTTTCGCGCCAATAAGCGTCGACGGTTTTTGCTAGAGGAACCTCTCGGGAAAGAAAGAAGCTGCTGTCGAGCATGCCGCCCGACCGAAATTCAATCACTGCCAAAGGTGTAGCGGTCGAGATGCCGGCGCGCGATAGTATCTCGGTGCCTCGGAAGGACTTCAGAGCCCTCGAAACAACAACGAGCGAAGCCACGCGATAACGGAGGGAAAACGAGTTGTAACGCTTTAGATAGACCCCGGTTGAGACACCATTGATATCCAAGACCACGCGGCCGACCTTGACCTTTTGCTCATCTTTGAAGAGCTTGCAGTCGGTTCGACCGAACAACTGGTCGGGGTCGGCGAGAATCTCAGGGTCAACGCTTGCGAGCAGGCTCGAATCTGCCCAGATCCTTGACTTGCCGAGTCGCTGAGAGCCGAATTCAGGAAAGTCAAGCACGGTTGCGTTGCCGACAGACTTCCATCAGACAGGCTTCTAATTTATGAAAATGATTTCCCCAGGAGTACGCTTCGGCCAAGCGCCGCGCTTCGACCGCGATCTCCGGCTGCCGGCATAGAGCGATCATATCAACCAACTTTGCTTCCAGTTCGTTGCTCTCCGGCCTTTCTACAATGCCTTTGACGAGGGAACCCGTTAGTACTTCGGCTGCACCGACATTGCGACTAACGACGACCGGCAGTCCCGACGCCAGTGCCTCGAGTACCACATTTCCAAAGGCTTCCTGAACCGAAGGCAGGACCACCAGATCCGCCGCACCATAGAACCTTTCGATGTTAGCTTGCCGGCCGGCAAAGATGACGCGGCCCGGCGCTTGCTTTGCCGCCCAAGCCCTGTAGCCGCTCATTCGCGCATCATGCCCTACGGTGAGCAAAAAAACCTTCGCCAATTTCGACGAACCCCATAGGCCTAGCAAGCGATCCAATCCTTTTCTTCGAAAACCATTTCCGACGAACAGAGCCACGGACGCATCCGCCGGAATCCCCCACTCTTTTCGAATCGCCTTTCGCCACGTCGTTTGCAAAGTCGGGTGGAAGCGCCGGTGGTCCACCCCGTTGTGGAGCACGACAATCTTGTGATCGGGGACAGCATAGGCTGCCATAAGGTCCCGTTTGGCTTCTTCAGAAACGGTGATCGCCCTTTTGAAACCTCCGGGAGCGAACTGCCGTTTTTCGATCACTAAGACACTTCGATGATAGAGACTGACCCTTTGCCAGATCCTCCGCCGCAGTCCCGCGTGTTGCCCCAGCTTTTGAAGAAATAGTTTATGCGAACCACCTCCGCTACGCAGCACGTCCTGAGTCATGAGCCGCCCAAAACTGACGACGAC
This sequence comes from Candidatus Udaeobacter sp., assembly GCA_035641275.1. Lineage (GTDB taxonomy): Bacteria > Desulfobacterota > Binatia > UBA9968 > UBA9968 > DASQUN01. The sequence goes on from DASQUN010000210.1 coordinate 3,532, forward strand.
ATCACAATTGAACCTCTCGACAATCCTCGGGGCGCGCAGCGCAAAGAGCCACAGCGCCGCAGTTCTGCCGAACGGCAATACCGGCACTTCATGCGAAGATATTCCGTCAGGAGGCTGGATGGCAAATTCACTGCAGAACAGATGGATCTCATGGCCCAGGTCTCTCAGTCCCATTGCCGTCAAATAAAAATCTCGCTCGGTACCCCCTTTTTCATCCAACCGTTTGTGACAAAGGGCGATCCGCATCCGGCTCGGGGCGGTGCCTTGGGGTAAATCGTCTCGCATGACCGCTTCAATATTCCAGCGATCCTCGCGGCTTCGAAGGCATCGAGAAGCGGTCAGAGGACAAGCTTTTATGCGAATCTACAGGCCACCCCATTTTAGAATCCACGCGCCGCTTTTTCCTCCCATCGCATTAGCTTCCTGAAATCCACGTTTGGATCCGCGGCGTCGCACTCTTTTCGTCGTTGCCGCGTCTTCTTCTCGAGCCAGCGAAGCAGGCGCCGATCGACCGAGCGAAGCTTTCCATAGCCTAGATAACAACGAAAAAACCGCATGCGGTCCTGAAGGGAAATTCCCGGCAGTGGAAAACGGTTCAACTGAACCAAATTCCGCTTCCATAACGATTGGGGTAGCCAGCACGGGTAACGCCGAGTTCGATCATTATCCATGAAGTAAAATCGCAGTCCGGCCCCTTCCATTGCGGAGATGCAAATATTCGAAGGAACGAGGTCTCCATGAACAAAACCTAAGCGGTGGAAATGTCGAATCTGTTCCGCGAGGCGCTTGAGCGAATCTCTTTTTATCGCCAGCGATAAACCGCGGGAATTTACCGGATAGCGTTCCCTTAAAAAATCCGGCGCGGGTTGCCCGGAAATTTCAACTGTGACGGCGAAAGCGCGCAGCAACAACCGAAACCGCCGAAACTCTCCAGCGGCGACGGTCGTCGGCACGTCAAAACCAGCGCGGGCCAAGGCGATGCATTGACGCAAAGAACGAAATGCTTTCGACTCTCTGAAGCTATCTTTCAGACTGGCGATGCCTTGGGAGCGATGAAACACCTTCACATAGGCGAGCCTACCGGGTCCAGAGCCGTGATACAGAAGGGTAAGTGTTTGAGGATGTTTAGATGGAATCTGTCGCTCTACCAGGTTCAAAACCCGATCCTGCAGGTCCTGAGTCCAATATCCCGGCAGCACCGCCAAACGCCATTGGCCATGAATAAAGGACCTATAGCTAGGCGCGACCGGCATCGCCAATAGCCTCTCGGTGACCCTGGGACAATGCCCTGCGAATCTTGGCAGCGACCTCTTCCGTTTCGATCGACTGCATACAAATTCGTCCGATCGGGCAGTGCTTGAGATAACACGGAGAACAGGGCGCTGTTCCCTGAACGACAAGCTGCTCAAAACCGTACGGCCCAGTCCGAATTGGACTGGTCGCTCCCCAGAGTGACACCACCGGAGTTCCCACCGCAGCTGCGATGTGCATGAGCCCGGTATCAGGGCCAACGGCAACCCTCGCTCTTGCGATAACTCCAATGGCTTCACGAAGCGACGTGCGACCCACGAGATCCGTCATTGAAACTGCAGCCATGTCTTTGGCCGCTCGGGCCAGCGCTTGGTCTTTTTTATCTCCTAACAAAACGACATCGAGCTTGTGACGTTCATGAATAAGCCGGGCACATTCAGCAGCCTGCGCCGGAAACCATCGTTTACTCTCCCACCGGCTACCGATAAATAGCACCCCGTACGAACGACTAACCTTCTCCAGATGTTTCTCGACTGCCGATTCTTCGTGCGCAGTCAGTTTGAACTTCCACTCGATTGGATGCGGCTTCAAACCGAGAGCAACGGCAAATTTCAGGTAATGGTCGAGTTTAGAAATACCATCGCCCGTCGCGGGAATAAAATGGTTGTTAAAAAGCCAGTTGAACTCTTTGCAATCCAATCGATTGAATCCGAGTCGGTATGGGGCTCCGGTCCAACGGCTAATGATCCCGCTCTTGAGATGTCGCTGGAGATCGAGCACTAGATCGAATCGCTTCGACCGAATCTTACGCAAGAACGGGCCCATCGTCCGCCACCACCGACGTCGATCAAAAAGAATGACCTCATCCAGCACGGGATAGTGCTCCAACAGTGGAAAAGAGGGAGGCTCCACCGCCCATGACAAGGTGGCCTTGGGGAAGCCCAGCCGAAGGAGATTGGCCAGCGGTAACGCACGGGTGACGTCGCCGATGGACCCGTGGAGCACGATCAGAATGCGCTTTGGATCAGAGATCGTGCCCATCGAAATCGTGGTAATAAGCTACGAATTGATCCCAATGGATTGCCGAAAAATACTTTTGCTCCGGATCGTACTTCCGTACGGATCGTCGAAGGCGGTCCAAGTTTCTCCTGGCCAACTCGCGAGGAAGACCACCCAAAAACAGTTTGGCTTTGTCAAAGTCAATAATGTATCCTCGGACGCCCTGAGGGCCCACGCGAACTAGGATGTTCTTTAGATTTAGATCGCGATGGTAAACGCCCTCGCGGTGCAAAGAGCGCAAGCTTTTGGCCACCGCCCGTAATACCGGGCCGACTCCGACCTCCCGTACAAACCCGCTTTGAAATGCCAGCCAAAGGTCTTGAGCGTCTTTTAACTCCCGCGTTATGAGCCATCCGCGATATAAAAGCCCCCAAATCGGCTCGACGCAAGCGCCGTACACTTCGACGGTCGGGATACCACGCCGACGAAGCTCCTCGGTGACGCCAAGCTCGCGAAAGGGCCGCGGCGGCCAGGTAAAAAACACACACCCGGTGAGCTGACGGAATAGTCCGCCGTGCCGGTAAGCTCGAATGAGTGCGGTTTCTCCGTTCTCTAACCTGCAAGACCGTAACTTCTCTCTGCCCTCAAACCGACTGGGCTCCTCTCGAGCGCTCAAGTCGCGGCAGATGGAGATCGTTATGGATAACTCTTGATCCTGCCGCACGATAAGTCGGGCGCCACGCTCATCCACAATCTTCTTGAAACCCGGCGGAACTTCACCCCAGATTCGAGAGTCCTTCATTCCTGGCCAGATCCTATTTTGTGATAAACAATCGAGCACGCTTGCAAAACTCGAAAATTCAGAGGAGTACAAATTCGGGCCTGCCGAATCTTGGATCGGCAGTGATTTCCGTCTGGCGCTCGATCAAGCGCTTCACCGCCTCGAAGACACTTTCCGGTTTGATCAGGCGCATACAATCTTCCGTTCCCAACGGACAGCGCCTTCCACCGTGGGAGGCGCAGGGGCGACACGAAAGGCCTTTCTCTAACACAATGGAATTGGCCGAGTAAGGATAAAACCCAAGCCCGGGGGTTGTGGCACAGAAAATCGCAACGGTCGGGACGTTTCGCGCGACGGCGACGTGCATCGGCCCACTGTCGTTGGTCACGAGCACGCGGCACAGTCCTAACGCGCCGGGCAAGTCCCGCAAGCCTATCCTGCCGACCAAGTTGACCGCGGATCCGCCGCTGAGATTGTAAATCTTGGATACGACGGCAGCGTCCTCCGGTCCGCCAAAAAGCAGGATTTCGCAATCATAGTTGTTCTTCATCAACTCGATCAATTTTGCGAATCCCTCCGCTGTCCACCTTTTCGTCGGCCAAACCGACCCCGGGTTTACGCCTAGGACCAACTTTTCGAGATTCGCTCCCAAAGATATCAACAGCCGCCTTGCAGATTCTTGTCGGCTCGGGTTCACTGGCAGATGCAAAACCCGCTGGCACTCCTGCGGTTTTATGCCGAACGCATCGAGGATGGACAAGTTCCTCTCGACGTCATGCCGTTCGTCATCTCGATCCACCCGAAGATTAAAAAGAAACCAACCTTTACTCTGCCGAAAGCCGACGCGGCGAGGTATCCGAGCGAGATACAGCAAGAGGGCGCTCCGCAGTGACTTGTGTGGGCTCAGGGCGATCGTAAATGTCTTTTCCCGCAACACCTTGCATTTCCGCCACAAGCCAAGAAAACCCTTGTCAGTCGCCTTTTTGTCGTCAACGATAATTTCGTCGATCGCCGGGTGCTCCTGCAACAGCTCCTTGCTCAGCGGGCCACATAAAACCGTTAACTTGGACGAAGGAAAGCGCGCCTTGATCTCGGAGATGAGTGGCAGGGTCAGAACCGTATCGCCCAGGAAGCTCGTTTGAACAACTAAAACGTTTTGCCAATCGTCAAAATTCATCACCTACAAACGAACGGCTTCATCGATCAACATCACCGGGATATCGTCCTTTATGGGGTACTTTAAGCGACAAGCGTCGCACACGAGGCCGTCACCAGCTTCGTTCAGGTGAATATCGCCCTT
>DASQUN010000211.1:0-9631 GCA_035641275.1 Candidatus Udaeobacter sp.
ATAGTGTTTCGGTAATGCCAGGCTTGACGCAATGCGATGACTCCACCCATAAGCCAGAAGGCCGTCCTTAGCCTCGAGACTTGGTACGTGCCTACAGACCGTGGAATGATTGCCAAACTAATAATCCTAGCCATGTTCATACCGTTACCTCACCGATAGGCCATTTCTCTTAGGACACGGCCCCTGAGCACTTCGATCTCTCAGAGCCCACCGCCGAACACAGTAGACTCACCTCGATGCGGCTCCGTTCCAGTAATGCAACGGAAATCAGCTACGGAGACGAAAATAAGTACGTGATGTCCGTTCCATCGAGTTAGCGGCAGCTGTTGTCAGCGCTTCATTTCTTTGTTAACAACCAATCATCTCTATGAAATGTCTTTTTGGCGTTCTTATCTTCAGCACGAGTTCTGTGTCCGGTCCCACTTAGCGCGTGTGTAAACGGCTCCGCAACCTTCATTCTAGAAACGTAAAATATGCACGTTGTTCTGTTCCAACCCGAGATTCCGCCGAATACGGGAAGCGTCGCGCGGCTCTGTGCCGCGACTCTCAGCACGCTCCATTTGATCGAGCCGTTGGGCTTTAAGATTGACGACAAGCATTTAAAGCGAGCCGGCCTAGACTACTGGGAATTTGTCGACCTCAGATTGCATGAGTCCTGGGATCAGTTCTTAAGACAGCAGTCCGACAAGAGGCTGCTGTTTTTTTCTAAGAGAGCTACTCGTTCATACGCCCAAGCCTGCTATCAGGAAGATGATTATCTAGTTTTCGGCCCCGAAACTCGTGGTCTGCCACAACAGCTACTGGACGCGCATCCCGAACACGCCTACTACATTCCGATGATGGGCAGTGGCGTTCGCAGTTTGAACCTTTCCAACGCCGTTTCCATCGTCGTTTACGAGGGGCTCAGACAATTAGGAAGGCTCAATCCCAAAAGATAGGGCCTTGACGGCAAAAATGAATATGATTATGTATCACTACCAAAAATTTACAACCAGGAGGGTTGCTATGAGCGTTCGGGCCGCACGAATTCGCTCGCAGATATTGTGTTACGTTTTTGCTGGTTTGTTTCTCTTCTCCATCGGTCTCGTTTCTTTAGGCTTCACGGCCGAAAAAAAAGACCCGGACACCGCTCCGCCATCCAAAGAATCGTTCAATTTAATTCTTCCGTTCAAAGATCTCACCGTAGGACAAGGACAAGAGGTCACGATGGATACCGAAATCGTGAACCGCAGGAGAGATCCGGTCGAAGTCAGTCTGTCGCTCGACGGAGTCCCGAAGGGCTGGGAAGCCAACTTTAGCTCCCGATATCCGAGTTACCCGATTCGTTCCGTCATGGTGCAGGGAGGCGACCAATCCACAACGAAGTCCACGACCGTCGAGTTCAAAGCTAAAGTTCCCGAGAACACCAAGCCCGGAAATTACCAGGTCAAAGTTACCGCCAAGGACCTCAATGGCGCGACACAGTATGCTGAAAATATCACTTTCCGCGTCACCTCAAAAAAAGTTGAGACCGGTGGCCTGAAGCTAACGAGCCAATATCCGGTGCTGACTACCGCCTCAGGCCAAACCCTCAAGTTCACGTTGGACCTAAAGAACGAGATCAACAAGCCTTTGACGGTCTCTCTCTCCCCACAAGCTCCAGAGGGCTGGACGGTCCGCTTCAAGCCTCAATTCGGCGATACTCAGATTTCGTCGATTCAGTTGAAAGAAAACGCGACAGAGACACTGAGCGTAGAGATCGACTCTCCAGCGCGCGCGGAAGCCAAGGAATACCCGGTGACCGTCCGGGCCCGCTCGGGCGGGTTCGAAGCCGCGGCAAATCTCAAGGTTACGCTCAAAGGCACGCAGGACCTCAAAATGGGCTCGGCGCATGGAACGCTCAATACCACGGTGACCGCCGGCAAAAAAACGCCGATAGATTTTCTTGTGGGCAATGCCGGGACAGCTCCGATTCGCAATCTCGGCTTCATCACCAAAAAACCCAATGACAAGTGGACCGTCGAATTTAAGCCGGACAAAATCGACTCGCTGAATTCCGGCGAAGTCAGGGAAATCAAGATGGAGATCCTGGCACCTGACCGAACGATCGCGGGCGATTATCTTCTCAACCTAACCGCTAATTCGCCCGAGGTAAACAAGTCCGTTGAGTTTCGCGTCACGGTTTCGACGCCAACCCTCTGGGGATGGATCGGCTTTGGTATCGTTTTCTTGGTCGTTATCGGACTAGCGGTCGTGTTCTACCGCCTGGGACGCAGATGAGCGCGGTTATAGACACTAATAATCTCACGAAGCGCTACCACGACAAGCTCGCGGTGAATGCGCTTAATTTGGCGGTCCAGGAAAGAGAAATATTTGGCTTTCTCGGCCCCAACGGCGCCGGCAAGACAACCACGATTCTCATGCTCCTGGGGCTGACCGAGCCAACATCTGGGCGGGTTTCTGTTTGTGGCTTCGACCCGACGCATGAACCGCTCGAGGTCAAGCGCCGCGTCGGTTATTTGCCGGAGAACCCCGGCTTTTATGAAGATATCAGCGCTCGGGAAAATCTTCTCTACATGGCCCGGCTGAATCGTATTCCGGAAGACCGCGCACGGCGCAAAACGACCGAAGTCCTGGACCAAGTCGGTTTGAGCGAAGACGGTCGCCGTCTTGTCCGCGAGTTTTCTCGCGGCATGAAGCAGCGACTCGGAATCGCCGAAGTCTTAGTAAAAAATCCCACAACCGTCATTCTCGACGAACCCACACTAGGCATCGATCCGGACGGCGCGATTCATATCCTCGAATTAATCAAAGGCCTTAACCGGGAGCACGGGTTAACCGTCATGCTCTCATCCCACCAGCTTCAACAGGTCCAACAGATCTGCAACCGCGTAGGGATCATCGTTAAAGGGAGACTGATCGTCCAAGGTGAAATGGACGAACTTGGCCGGGCAATCCTCAAGGAGCGACAGTGGAACTTTTTACTGGAGGTTGGCGGTGCCGCCAACGGCCTCGAGAATGACCTACGGTCGATCGACGGAGTCGATGAAATCGAGAAGCGCGCCCACGGTTTGTTTCTGCGTTGTACAAGGGATGTTCGTCCCGATCTCGTCTCGCTGATAGCGCGCAAAAACCTCCCGCTTCTGCAGCTCCGCTCCGAAGACCCGACCCTTGAGGAAATCTACCTAAAATACTTTCGCGAGGCGTAAAGATGGGTGTCGTTTTCTGGAAAGAACTGGCCGATCATTTCAGCAGCCGCCGATTCATGATTCTTCTGGCGCTCATCGTCCTCGTCGGGCTGTGGGCGACGTATGCCTCCGGGCAGGCAATCCGGCAAGATACTGAAAACAGCCCGGCGCAATATGTTTTTCTTCTCTTGCTCACGTCGGGCACCGGGACCGTGTTTTCCTTGGCAACTTTTTTGGGATTCTTCGGCCCTCTGGTAGGAATTACGTTGGGTTTTGATTCCATAAGTGGCGAGTATGCGAATGGGACACTGAGTCGCGTGCTCTCGCAGCCGATTTATCGGGACAGCTTGATTAACGGTAAATTTTTTGCCGGTTTGGCGACAGTCGCCATCCTTTGGGGCTCAATTCTGTTGCTGGTTATCGGCTTGGGGATTTGGCTGCTGGGCTTTGCGCCCAACGCCGAAGAGCTCTGGCGCATGCTTATTTTTACGACGGTTGGTGTTTTCTACGTTGGTTTTTGGCTTGCCCTGGCCATGCTCTTCTCATTGCTCTTTCAAAAAACCGTTACCGCCGCCCTTGCCTCGCTCGCGGTTTGGCTCTTCATGACGCTCTTCGTCGTCATCGTTAGCCAGGGTATCGCCAGCGTCGTTGTTCCCGATCCGTCAACCCCGGAACAACTAGCTTACCGGACCGATATCGAAAACCTCATCAGTCGCATCTCTCCAAGTACGCTTTTTTCAGAGAGCGTCAGTATTCTACTGAATCCCGCAGCCCGCGTCTTCGGACTGGCGCTGCAAAGCCAAGCGGAAGGGATTTTACCTACTCCGCTTGCGCTTGATCAGAGCCTTAATCTCATTTGGCCGCACATTACCACGCTGTTCGCTCTGGTAGCAGTCTGCTTCGGCATTTCCTATATCATCTTCATGCGTGCCGAGATCAGAGCCTGAGCCCCCGAAGGTCAGCTTTCCCGCGCACCAAGGCAACTCACGGGATGTCGTTTGAATTTCCATCTCGAAGTCCGGATTTTATAGCTTTGTCCGACAATCGTTGATATATAAACTAATTGTCACTACCATACGTTCGCTGTAAGCGACCGGTTTACACAGGAGGGCGAATGGCTTACGCCGATTTGCGGGAATATGTAACCGCGCTCGAAAAAAAAGGCAAACTTAAAAGGGTTAAAAAGGAAGTAGACAAGGACTGGGAGCTAGCCGCGGTTTGCCGACAGCTCTTCAAGAAAATCCCATCGGAAAAACGACCCGCCTTGCTGTTCGAAAACGTGAAGGGGTTCAATATTCCGGTCGCAGCGGGTCTCCTTGGAGCCTCCAAGGAGATTTACGCCATTGGTCTCGAGACCGATTCGGTCGAGGGCATCAATCGAAAATGGGACAAAGCGCTTGAAAATCCCATTCCGCCACGGCTGGTAAAGACCGGCCCGTGCAAAGAAAACATCCTGCATGGCGACCGAGTGGACATTCTCAAGCTGCCCGTCCCGATTTGGACGGTGGGGGAAGATCCCGGTCCATTCTTCACATCACCCTATGTCATCACCAAGGATCCGGAAACGGGCAAACGGAACGTGGGAACCTACCGAATGGAAGTGAAGGGTCCGAACAAAACCGGTTTCCTGATCGGCGCGCATCAGGATGCTTCATGGCACGTCAGGAAAAACAATCAACAAAACAAACCAACCCCGGTGGCGGTTGTAATCGGAGCCGATCCTTCAATCGGCTACGTTTCCGTGTCAAAAATGTCGGAAGCGCTGGACGAGTTTGCCGTAGCGGGCGCATTGCGCGGAGAGCCTGTTGACCTGGTGCCTTGTGAAACAGTTCCATTGGAGGTTCCCGCCACGGCGGAAATCGTGCTGGAAGGGGAAATTCCGCCGAATGCCCTGGAGCATGAGGGGCCGTTCGGCGAATACACCGGCTACATGGGACCCGCTGGCAATGAACCTTTCTTTAACATCAAATGCATGACATTTCGGAATAACACCGTCTACCAGGCCTTCATCAGCCAGATGCCGCCGTCAGAGTCGAGCTGCATTCGCGGCATCGGCCGGGAATGGCCGCTATTTAAGCACCTCAAACACACATTGCGACTTCCCGTCAAAGACGTCAGGCTGAAGGAGGCTGGCGGCAGCGGCGCCTACGTAGTTGTGTCACTCCACAAACAGTTTACCGGCCAAGTGAAACAAGTGATGTATGGAATCTGGTCCATGCGAACGGGCTTTGGGAAAATCACGGTCGTCGTCGACGACGATGTCGACGTTCGGGATGATTTCGCCGTTGACTGGGCTTTAAGTTGGAGAGTGAGACCCGACCGTGATGTTTACATCGAACGAGACGTTCAGGCGGTGGGTCTGGATCCCTCCCAAGCGCCGCCCTCCGTACCGCAACATCACCCCAATCGATATATCGGTTCCAGGGTTGCTATCGACGCCACACGAAAGCACGAATACCCTGCCGTCTCACTACCCCCGAAAGAACACTTGGACATCGTCGCGAGTAACTGGAAAGAGTATGGAATTGAGGACTAAGACTAGTTCACGCAGTTTGAACGGCTTGGGATCAATGGCGAGCAGAGCGCATCTGCTTTGCAGCGGCGATGATGGATTCGATGATTTTCTTATAGCCCGTGCAGCGGCAGATATTACCGTGCATGAAATGCTTTAGCTGGTCTTCGGTTGGACTTGGATTTTCATCGAGCAGTGCCTTCGCGGCGAGAATCATGCCTGGGGTGCAGAAACCACATTGAAAGCCACCATGTTCGATGAAGGCCTCCTGCAGCGGGTGTAGCTTTCCGTCCTCCGCCAACCCTTCGATAGTAAGCACCGATCTCTCCCTAACCTCGAAAGCCAGCATCGTACAGGCGCTCACCGGGCGTCCGTCCACGAGCAATGTACAAGCGCCGCAGACCTGAACGTCGCATGACCGCTTGGCGCCGGTCAGGCCCAGCCGTTCACGGACGACGTCGAGCAATAACTCATGAGGTTCGACTTCGATTTCTTGTAGACGTCCATTCAACGTAAACGAGACAGGAATGGTCTGAACATCTGCACGTCTGGATATCGTTTTGGCCATGGATTCTCTGATCGTCTCTTCCGCTCAACATTGACTGACCGCGCTCTGAAAAGCCCGCTTCAGCAATACTCCGACAATGTGTTCCTTGTATTCTTGAGAGCCATGGAGATCGCTGATTGCCTGCGCGGCGCGTCCTGCGGCTTCTCCTGCCTTTGATAGGTTCTGCGCTGCCTCATCGGTGCTTTTATCTTTGAGGAGCGCTTCCGCTTCCGCTACCCGCTTCGGCGTCGGACCGGCGCAACCGACGGCAATTCTGATATCACCAATGGACTTCCCTTCACCGGCCAAGGTCAGCGCAAGGGCAACTCCCACGCTCGGCCTTTCTAGATAACCGAATTTCAGATAAGCAACACCGGATCCCGATGGTGGAACCGGCACATGAATTTCCGTGAGCAATTCATCCCCTTCCAAAGACGTTTCGTAAGCATCAACGAAAAATTCTTCGGCAGCGATTTCACGCTTGGACGAGGACTTTTCGGCTAACATTCTCGCCTGCAGCGCCAGCAGCAGAGTTCCAGGATCGGCGTGTGGCTCGGCAAAACACAGATTCCCGCCAAAAGTTCCGACCTGTCGAACACGAACGTTGGCAACGTTTTGTTCCAGTTTAACCAGCGCGGGAAGGTTCTGCTGCAGCACCGACGATCCTTCCAATTGATGGTGCGTGCACAGCGCGCCAATTCGAATCTTGTCATTATCAAGTCTGACCTCACTCAATCCTTTGAGCTTTTTGACATTGATGAGCCTTTCGTAATGGACGAGTCCTTCTTTCATGGCTAGCAGCAGTTCGGTCCCGCCGGCATAAACCTTTGCGGATTCGCCGAATCGGCTCAACAGCTCGGATGCTTCCTGTACGGCTTCTGGCTCTTCGAGGCGAAAACGCCGCAGCATGTCACGAATCCTCTTCCAGTTGTTTCTTCACAGCCTGGGCAAACTCATCCAGGACCTGGTCGGCCTTTCTCTTAATAATGCCGTGTCCTAACGCTGCCAGCTTACCCAAGATATCCACACCCGCGACGAATCCGAGTATGGTCTTGTTATCTTGCTCTCGCAGGCTCACGTCCAAATCAAGTTTCATTCGGCTGCCAATCTTGTTATCGGTACCGGAGGCCCGAGCCTTGATGCGCGAGAACTCTTCCTTCTCCAGGACTTCAATGGTTGTCGGAAACTCGACACGGAAAGGCCCGACCTTTTCAACCATAGTGGCCGCATAGCGTTTGCCCGCTTCTATCGTCTTCGCTTCCTTACACCCCGGAACACAAGCGATAAATCGATCCACGTCCCAGATAAAGTTCCAAACTTTGTCTCTCGGCGCGAGGATGTCTACCTCTTTTTCGAGTCGCAATTGTCTTCTCCCACCCGGCGACAGTATTTTTTGCTATCAGAAGTCGATTAAACGTGCAAGCGAACGATGGTTCCTGAGTGGGTCAACCGCGGCTGTGTTTCCGCAGAAGATCTATTTGTCAGCTGCGATGCTAATGACAACGTGAATATTGACGCGGCATTACGCTCCCGCCGCGTCATTCACATCCTTGAGCTGTTTGCTGAGGTAAGTCTTCAGTTTTCTTTTGACACGCTCTTCGATTTGGCGCACCCGCTCACGGCTGATACCGTATTTTTCACCGATTTCGCGAAGCGTCAGGGGTTCTTCGTTGAGCAGTCTTTCTCGATAAATAACCAGCTCTTTGTCCTTAAGACTCTGGGCAAAGCTCTCCATTTTTTCTCGCAGGAGTTCGCGATACTGAGTCTCGGCAAACTGCTCCTCCGGGCTTTGTTTATCATCAGGCAAGAAATGAAGCAGCGTAGCCTCATCATCTTTCCCCATGGGCACATCCACTGACAAATCCCGACTGCCTAGCCGTTGTTCCATCTCCACGACTTCGTCTTCTCTCACGTTAAGACGCTGCGCCAGAAGTTTCGGTCCTGGGGTCAGCCCTTCAGCCTCGAGCTTTTCCTTTTCCTTTTGCAGATTGAAGAACAGTTTGCGCTGCGCCTGAGTCGTGCCGATTTTCACCATGCGCCAATCATTCATAATGTAGCGAATCATGTAAGCGCGGACCCACCACACTGCGTAGGATGGAAAGCGGACACCGCGGTATGGGTCAAAATTCTTTACCGCTTCCATCAATCCCATGTTTCCCTCTTGGATAAGATCCAGAAGATTTTTAAACGCCCTTTGGTATTCCCTCGCGATCATCACGACCAAGCGGAGATTTGCCGTAACCAGCTTATAGGCTGCCTCGACTTTGCCATATTCCTTGTATTCGACGGCCAGCTGATGTTCTTCCTCTCGGCTTAGAAGAGGAAATCGCCGGATTTCGACCAAGTAGCGCTGAAGGGGATCAAATGGGACAAGCGCTTTGCCGGCCGGACCGCTGTCGTCGTCGCCCATAGCCGCCTTCGGAACGTCTAGGCCGGGAAAAGCTAGCTCTTTGGGCGCGTCTTTTTCTTCGTCGGCCATCAGCGATTCCTTAAATCCCCAATACCAAAGAAAAAATTTTGCGGACGATCGGAGACGGTTCTCAAGAATGGGTTAGCGCAAGCACCTGAAGACGCAGTGCGTCGCATGGGAGACGGTGTTCAGGCGAAGAACGAAATTAAGATTCGCTGGATGCCTTCCGGACTTTGCCTTCTGCGATTTCACGCAGGGCAACCACGACTTCGCGGTTGTCCGATTCAATGAGCGGCTTTGCACCCTTAACGAGTTGTCTTGCCCTTTTCGAGGCGAGCATGACTAGTTCAAACCTGTTATTAACCTTTTGTAGGCAGTCTTCGACGGTGATCCGGGACATGAAATTCTCCTTTTGTTGAGAGAATTGAACCAGATTTTTACCGGACAGTCAATTCGATTGCGCCGACAATCGCTTGACTCCGGTCCCGGATCGCAGACTTAGCGAATTTTTGCCTTTCAAAGCTCTTGGGAGAACTCAGATTAGATCTAGGGAGACAGTTTTCTACGCGGAATTAGGCAGAAGTGGTCAGTGCTCGATCTGTTTGCAGACCTTGGTCTTTGCGAACGCCATATCGAGAGCGAGTCCGGTGACGACCGCCTGCCAAGCATCGTCTTCGGATAGTCCCCTATCCTTGATGGAACGCCAAAGGTAAATAATCTCTTCCTCTGTTACACTGTCGAAGATATCCTGTTCACGTTCCTGATCTAGTGCGGGGATTGGATTGAATCGCATATCGATATTCCTTGTAAAGAGACCCGAATCAGTTGCCTGTTTCTTCAGTCACGCAAGTAAGATGCCAGAGCCATAACTGATTGAAAATACTACGTATCCGGAATTTCGGCGCGATTCAAACGAGTAAAATCTATGCGAAGATTGTCGATTTTGGCTCAAAAAAATGACAATAACTGTAGGGCCCGACACACACAACCTGAGA
>DASQUN010000212.1:0-4160 GCA_035641275.1 Candidatus Udaeobacter sp.
TGGGTTTCAATGAGCTTTTCAAAGTAAGGTCTCTCTTCATTTGAAACAGTCGTTGGAAATTTTGCGCCGCTTCGTCTCCAGCGTGCAAGCCACTCTTCGCCCAGGAGGCATGGAGATAAGGGATGATCTCCGGCTCCTTTCGCTGTTGTGAAAGCGATGGTTGTATCTGACTTGGGCCCTGTGCCGACGCCTTGGGCGACAAAAAAGCCTGCCGTCAGAAGCGAAACTCTCACGGCAGTCGAAGCTGAGTAAGTGTAGAGCTCCGCTGATTTTGGCATACAGCGTCTAAAAATGCGCGCAAAGATCTCGGCCGTCCAAAGCGCGGCGTCTGTTTTGGATGAGAATGGGTCGTAAAAAATAAGGTCGGGAATTGTTGTTGATTCGATAAAACCCCGGAAATCTCCCTTGAGAAGTTCCCATTGGAGCAGGCTTGAAGCGTGGTTCCACTCGCCGGCTTCAAGAATCTGGAACGGAGCGGCGTGCCGAAGGTGAGGGAAGCAGGCGGGATTTTTGGCGGCGAGGGTGAGCGGATCGAGATCCCATTCGAAACTCACAAGGCGCAGAGGGCGCAGGGCGGTTTCACCTTTCTCCGCATAACATCGTTCAAAACAGCGAATGGCAGCCATGGCATTGGAGGCCGCACCGAGTCCGACGTCCCAGATCACCAGCTCGTCTGCCGGAGCTTCGCGCTTCAATAGGCGAACGCCGAGAGACGACTGCTCCACGTAGAGTTTGTTGGCTTCATCACCGGGGGGATTCACCGAGTGCATGACCTCGCCGGAGCTGATCTGGCGAATGCTGGAAAAGCCCCGAGCAGACGTGTGAATTTCGTAATTGCCCAAGCGGGCGGCCCGAGAAGTCTTGGTTTTTTTCGGCGGGCGACCAGGGTTTTGTTCGTCGGTCCGCACCAGCTCGAGCCGTTTCGTCTCATAGTACGAGAGAAAATCATCCCGCAAAATGCTCTCTCTCACCTCCCGCATCAGGCGATGATAGAAAGTCATGTTGTGAATGCCTAAAAGGTGCCAACCCAGGAACTCGTCCGATTTCACGAGATGGTGGATGTAGGCGCGCGAGTATTGCCGGCAGGTCTGGCAATCGCATCGTGCATCAACGGGCTCTTCGAGAAGTTTATACACGGAGCGGCGCAACTGAAGTTTTCCCTGAGAGGTAAAGGCCACACCTCGTTGCGCCAGTTGCGAGGGGATAATGCAGTCGAACATATCGACCCCGCGGTGAACGCCCTCGAGAATATCAATCGGTGTGCCCACGCCCATGAGATAACGAGGAAGATGTTTCGGCAGATGTTCGGTCACGAGTCCCGTCAGCTCGTAGCGCTCACGATGAGTTTCGCCTACGGCCAGGCCTCCAATAGCCAGGCCGTCAAAGGGCAGCTCTCTCAAAAACGCGGCACTCTTCTTTCTGAGATCACGATGGCAGGCTCCCTGAACAATGCCAAACAACGCCTGGGGTGAGTCGCCTCTGGCCCGCAGGGAGCGCTCGGCCCAACGATGCGTGAGATTCATGGCCGCTTCGGCCCGAGCAAAAGGGGCGTTGGCACCGATGCACTGATCGAGAACCATCATGATGTCGCTGCCGGTCGCTTTCTGCATCTCGATGCTGGATTCCGGCGAGAGCAGATAAGATTTTCCATCCACATAACTTTGAAAACGAGCGCCCTCTTCGTTCATTTCCCTGGAATGCGGCAGAGAAAAAATCTGAAACCCGCCGGAGTCTGTAAGCACCGGGCCATCCCAGTTCATGAAGCGGTGGATGCCGCCGCATTTCTTGAAGACTTCAGGCCCGGGACGAAGGAGCAGATGGTAGGCGTTGACCAGAAGCACGCACGCGCCGGTCTTTTTTAAACTATCAACCGTTTGTCCTTTCACGGTCGCCTGCGTTCCGACGGGCATGAAGATCGGAGTTCTGACCTCGCCATGGAGAGTCTGAAATGTTGCTGCGCGCGCTTTTGATCCGCCGGACTCTCTTTCCAGGGTGAAGTTCCAGGGAGTTTTAACCTGGCGGGAGTCTGTCCCACCGCGGGAACTTTCAGGATTGGAGAAATCCTTTGCCATCTGGCCTTCTTTTCGTCACCCGGAAATTTGCGGGTAGAAACAAAGTCTCGCCCTCTCAACTCGACACGGTTCCATGCCGGAAACCTTGTTTCCGGTGGAACCATTGTATTGCCACCAACTACCCACAATACCACCGGTCGCATCGAAAGCGCGAATGCGGATGAGCGTACCAGTGGAAGCCCTCGCAAGCGTTCAACGGTTGCCGGCGTGAAGAATTCTGCTGGACAAGATCGAGGAGAAAATGAGAGGCAGCCGTGCCATCATCTCTTGTGGATTATGTCAAGTTGGGGAAGCGCACCACTTCGTCAGTGACCACAGCAGTGTTTGTACTTTTTACCGCTTCCACATGAGCAGAGCTCATTACGTCCGAGTTTCTTTTCGACTCTCTGTGGCTTTAGTGGATTCAATAGACGTTCCAGATCGGTGATATCCTCCGGCTTGTCCGGTTCCAGTAGAACCTTGTATTTCCAACCCTTTTCTTTAAACAGCGTGGTGACCTCTTTGAATCTTTCATTCGTTCGTACATGAACCATTGCCGGATTTTTCTCGGTACCGAGTTTCGCGGTCTTAGTAAGGTGGCCAGTTCTTAGCCGATTCTCGCTATCGACCATGCTTTTCATCCTGCCAATATCAGCAATTCTGTTTCCCATATTTGCCACTATTTCAAATATTGTGGAACTTCGCTACCACAATGTGCAGTCCTTAACCAACGCTATCGTTGCAAGGAGAAGCCCAATTTCTGATAAAAACAACTTGCGGGTGATTCGGTCGATCGCCCACCCGTGAAATATATTACCGCCAAATGATTTCACCCGATCGGATGGCCGAAATTCGCCATTGTTTCTGATTGAAACTTCGGCCAGCCAGCCCTAAGTCGCGCGGGCTAAAAAACCCGATGCTCCATGCCTGGGCAGCATTGGGGCAGTTTGACTATGGAGGTGATTGGAACATTTGCGAACATGGGTGCCATCCTTACGTAATTAGTAGACGTTGTTTTTGGGCATTCTTGTTGCTCTACATCGGGTAGGTCTTGAAGCAGGCGTAGGGAGCCATTATGGAAAATTTTTTAAACTTGGTGCAACTCGTGTTCAATGGTAGCACGTTTATGATCGCGGGAGACGTAGATATACTTCATATTTCCGCGATAGCATTGGGCCTCGTCTTTCTCAGGTTAAGGAGGTTGAACAAGAGATCCGGTGGCTCTTTCGCATCTTCAGCGAAGAGCATTCCTACGAATAATTGCGCTTCCGCTCGATTTCTTGATAGGCAACGCATTCCGGCGCTAAAGAAATGTCCGAACTGTGCCGAGCAACTACCGCTCTCAGCCCTTCTTTGTAACGCCTGCGATTACAATTTTCTTGCTACGAGACCGGGACGCGGACAGCAATTGCTGCCAGCACCCCACGCAATGTCGGAGCCGAGAATCGCGTCCGCGGGGCTCTGACATAATTACGATCTTAGTTTGTAGTTAGTATGGTACGATGGCCTGTTCGCGGCGGGTCGAAAAACTAGTGCATGCTTCGATGCGGCTCAGCATGAACGGTATTTGCTTGTGATTTTGAGACTTATTCCGTTCGCCCCTGAGGCCCTCGAAGGGTGAACTTATAGTTTTTCAACGGCCTGTTTACCTTGGTTCCTCTCATCTCCTTTTTCTAATGTTTCCCGGCCTTAGCGCGATCACATTCGCCGCCAAAATCATCCGCGTAAGCTTCTCCGTGCTCCGATTGTGTGCGGTCCGCTTCCCCTTCGCGACCTGACGCATTGTCTCGACAGTAACAGGCTCACGGTTCGGGTCCCGCGTAGGTTCCCGCCGAATGGGGAAACATGGCCCTTGACGATCTTGAAACGCGAAATGTCAACGGTCGCGTCCATATGCAGGAAGACAGCGGCGTCGCGGAAGAGCTTCTCGATGCCGAAGTCGAGCATCACGCCATTGCCGCCGTGGAGCTCCATGGCGTGCTTGCAAACCTCGAAGATTTCCTCGGAGGCGAATACTTTGACCATGTTGCAAAGCTGGTCGGCGTCCGCCGTCCCTTCGTCGACCGCGCGCGCTGCCTCCCACAGGAGGGCACGCACGGCGCTGAGCTT
>DASQUN010000213.1:0-4909 GCA_035641275.1 Candidatus Udaeobacter sp.
TGAATACTATCGTTGGGTGATTGTCCTCCCGGAGTCGCTTCACATTGTCCGGTGAGTCCTCAACGTAAAGATCGGCTCCAATGGCGGACTTGTCTTTCATGAAACAGAGATCCCAGTAGGGAATTCCGTGATGCTCAAGCCATGCCGTGGTCTGGCGAACTGCGTCTTCGTGAAAATACTTGATGTAGAGACGGTGGGTAATGATGCGAATACGGATGTTCCTGTCGGAAATACGGCGGAGTGTGGCCGGCGCACCTGGCATGGGACTGAGCTGTCCAAACAAGCTCCGTTGCGTTACGGCGAACCGATGGATGTCTTCATACTGCTGCTGGGACGTAATGCCCCACTCGTGAAGGCCATACGTAGGCTGCGTACTGAGCGAATCCTGGGACACATCAAACCACTCCGCAACAATGGTGCGAAATCCATTGTAGAAATCTGCCACAACGCCATCCAGGTCGACGCCGAGCACGAACCTATCTTTTGCCGGAGTTGCTTCTGCCATCGATTTTCCTTGGAGCCTATTTCCTAAGCACACGTACGTCAAGTTTATCGAATGAAGAGCCTCGAGCGACGGTGCTTCCCACTCAAGGAATGCAGAAAGGGTCTAATCGATTGGTAGTTAGATGGGCTGTGGTAACTTCATAGACTACGGTCTTTGCGACTTAAAATGTGGATTACCAAGACCTGATCACCCCAATTGCCGCCCAGGAAGGTCAAAGGTTAACGTCCAGGGGGCGGCTCGGGACTTTGAACATTGAACCTTGAACTTTGAACAGCATCAGGCGGGTGATTTTGCCACCCAAAGTGATCTACTAACGCCGGGGAACGCTATCCCCTGGCAGAGAAACGCTGAAATGGGCAGAGACTTAGCGTGATCCGACCCATAGCCGTTGCTTCACGTTGTTTTCGATCTCTTGAGCTATGGGCCGGTAACTCAATGATTCTTCACGCTCACGAACCGCAGCGCTGTGGCTTTTAGTTTAGGCAGTTCTCTAGAGACGCTAGCGGCCATAAGTTTCAGCAGATTAGGCGCCGGAGTCGATTTGTAGCGCGCTCGTCTCACTGTTTCTCGTTCCGCTTCTGCCCGCTGAGCTTCATTCCAGGTGATATGAACTGTTTTCTTCGCCTGCTCTTGTTTCGTTTGCTTTTCCATTCCAACCTCCGACTCAACCTGAGTATCGATGATCGACGGGCAATGATCAAGGTCAAAATCAAGTATCGCTGAGAAAATTTTCCTCCGCGCCCCTGATTTTGCCAGTGAAAGTGAAGTTCAAAATCACTATCCCCTGGCAGATAAGCGCTAAAAACACACAGACCATAGCGTGGTCCGACCCGTTTGGGAATAGCGCTCTCCTGTTTTACATTCCGAAATCCCGAGATCGGGCTGTCGATTCGACCTAATATTTTTTACATTGTTTTTTAGCCCGGACGGTCCACTGCTTCGTGGATACGGCTTTGGTTCGCGCAATGACCGCAACAATAGAAAGTTCCGTTGGCTTCGACTCCGTGACCAATGACCTTACAGCCACAGTGCGCGCACTCTGGGGCCATCGCCTGAATTGCACACTCAAAACTATCAAACACGTGCGACTCGCCGGCTGCAATAATCTCAAATGCGTTGTCGTATTCATTGCCACAAGTTTCACAGCGTCCCATCGCTATCGCTCCTTTCGCTATTGGCCTTTAATAATAGTCAATCAACAATGACAACCAAAGCAAGGCCCCTAGCGGTGATGGGTCACAATATTGCAGCGCCTTACAAAGGATCCGGATGTCGCATGAAAATATCGCGGCGCCGCTAGGGTTCATTAGGGCGAGCGCGCCGGCAGCGCTGCAAGCTTCGCTTTCTCGTACACCTTCGCCACCGGCGCGTTGATCAAAACCTGATGATGGATGGCTGCCATATTGGCCCTCCTATTGAGCTGCTAATAAAAATCTCCTCGGAACGCGGTTTAACTCGCCGGCTGCCCCAAGGCGAAGGCGATCTGCCTGAGGACATTTTTTTCTTCGTCGGATACCCGCTCGCCGCCGAATCCAAAGATACCACCTTCGTTCGATGCTTCGGCCACTCGGCGACCGACGGCTAAGAGCCATTTTTTAAATTCATCTGCCTCCTCGGGCTTGACCTTGCGGTTGATGAGATCATTCACGGCTCTTACGTGATTGAGCGCCGCCTCCTTGCACTGATCCGGATTTTTCATACCTTCAGGAGGTTCTGCTTTGGTTTGCCGCGCTTTGAGATCGGCGGCCAACTCTGCAATGAGCGGATTGGAACTGCCCTTTTGCAGCATTTCCCCCATAGCCATCCCCATCGATAAGATCTCTTTCATCACGCCCCACGGTCCGTTGGGACTCGCGCAGGTAACCGCCAAACCGACCATCGGCGCAGCGGCGACAATGGTTTTCCATTCTTCCGGCGTGAAATCAGATTTGCTTGCCATAGAAATTGCCTCCTATTTGTCAATTAATCGAAGCAGCGACAGCCCAACGCACGAACCGACCGAATCATCCGGATAGTCGAATGCTACATAAAAACTATGTCAGAGGCCCCGCCTCTGATCAATGAAGTTTCCCCGGAATTAGTCGATTAGGGTCGTGTGGTCCTGGCGCGCGTTTTAAGCTACGGCCTTGATCTCCAAAGCGGTGCGTCGAAACCTCGATGCGGCAATGTCTCAAGTCGAGGACTTGGGCCCCGTCGTGCTAAAGGGCCGACGCAATCCGGCTTCCATCTCTAAAGTCGCGTAATGGAGCTCGCGGTCGAATACCAAATCATGCTCATGATTCCAAAAAGCGTTTAGGTCGGAAGAGAAATGTGTCGGGTCGAGGACTGCCTTTCGGCTTTCGTCTTACGGTATATCCTTCACCTCAGTTCTTGCAGTGTAATGGAAGATTTTGTCATGCCTCCCCTGCCTCACCTTGCGGTCGAAAGAATCAAACTCAGCATGGCCCCTTTGCTCCATCTGCATTACCAGACTTCTTCGCTCCTACGGGCCACTCCGTCATCCTGCTCACCTTCAGTCCCTTTCCCGTGTCCACAGTTATAGGACCGATCCTTCTCCAATGATTTCTCCCTGGGGCAATCAGGACCTCTCCAGTTTTCATCGTGTCCCTGTTACCGTGTCGCTGCCAATACTCCGCCGGTGTGATCCATCCCATAAGCCACTTTGACATGGCTCATGCGGTCTTCGCCAAGTATTGATTGGCTCGAGCACCGGACACTAACCCATCTTTAACGAGGCTTGCTCAGCGTTCACGCACATTGCAACCCGGTCACTCGCTCATCAGCCCGAAGCTGACTTTGTCGGTAGGCTTCAGCATCTCGATTACTCTCCATGCTGCTGCCCAAGCTAGACGGCTCCTGGCCTCTACCGCCGCGGGACTTCTGTCAACTAAATGAGAGTCACCCTATGAATCACGACAGCAATTCATCTGAACACACCACAGCCAAAAGAATTCACCCCAACTGCCGTCTCTCGAGGCCGCGCGCGCGGTTTCGCGTACCAAACATTTGGACGCGACATACGGCGCGACTTGTGGTACAAGCTTCTTACACTTGACCGGCTGTCGGCTCGCCCCTTCCGGGGTTTGCTCCTGAGCGAGAGGAAACAAAATTCGACCCAAACGAACTTCGTGAGAACACGCTCGCTGTGGCGATCTGGAACCGGAAACAATTCGAGGTTACTGACCTTATCGGCTTCGCCGATTACGAGGCAAGCTCGGCGGTCGTCGCCGATGATCTGCAAACCTACCCCGTAGCAGCGGAGGAGCCGGGGCTTCTCCTGCCGTTTCCGTATCCGAAATCCAGTAGCAGTCTTCGTTGGCTCCACGTCGCCGGTCCGGAGGAACTGATCGTTCTACGAGCCGCCGCAGGGCACGTTGTCCGATCCACTGACCGGCTCCTCTCCTCCCGCATTTATTCGAATCGACTCGACCGTAGGTATCGCTGCTGGCGCTTCCGCGACCAGAGGACGGCATGGTGGAAGTTCATCAAGCGTGGCGTTCGCCTGCGGGACGGCCGACGGCATTCTGCTATGTATCGTACCGACGTCGAGAGCTACTACCCCTCGGTCGACATCGAGCGCCTACAACCACTGCTCCAAGACTGTGGATGCCTAGTACCGGCGGCCTTTCTCATTCTCAAGGTCCTTCGAGAATGGCAGTTACGCGACAACCTCCGAGGTCTGCCGATCGGTCCGGAGGTATCAGCCGTCATTGGCAACTTCCTTCTCCATCCGGTCGACAGGTCGTTCGAAGCAAACGGATATGAGTATCTCAGGTGGAGCGATGACATCCTGACCTTCGGACGGACGATCGCGAGCTGCCAGGGTTCCATGGTCGTCCTAGATGAAGCGCTTTCGAATCTCCGGTTGGCTCGTTCCGTCAAAAAGACGCTGGACTTTGACAACGTCTACGACGCCCGGGGCAACCTACTAGATTACTGGCTGACGTCTCTGACAGACCTCCTCCACCTCGACGACTACATAGGGACGGAGGCTGTTCGCTCGGCGTACGATTCGCAGATTAGAGGCCACCCAGAAGTCAAGCAACAACGCTTTCGCTGGGTTGTTAAAACTCTACTAAACAAAGATGATTCGTACGCCTGCCTATCACTCGCACGTGATCCCGCACTCATGAATGTCGACCCCAAGTATCAGGCCAATACCTAGCAGAGGCCGGCTTGAAGGATACGCGCGTTGTAGATGCGATGATGGATCGCCTCTCGCATCCGGCGGAGGACCGATTCGACGGACTCGATCTCCACCTTCTAGACGCAATGCGACGTCGTCGTTTCGGCGACGCGGAAGCAAAGGAGTTCAGAAGCATCGCAACCGATTCGTCTCGCCGGTGGCCGGTCCGGGTCTATGGTTGGGCCGCCTACGCCGGAAGTACGCAACGCTACCGGGAG
>DASQUN010000214.1:0-4878 GCA_035641275.1 Candidatus Udaeobacter sp.
ACCTGGCATGGGCATCAACAAGGATTGCCACAATTTGGGCAACCGGGTGGATATCTACGACAAACAGGGTAAGCGGTTGGCGCGATTGGGTGACATCCGCTGCGGAGAAGCGCCAGGGCAGTTCATCGCCCCGCATGGCATCGCTCTTGACTCTCGCGGCGATATTTACGTCGCCGAGGTCTCATGGACAATTATGGGGCAACATCTTGAGCCACAGCGTGAGCTTAGAAGCTTGCAGAAGCTCAGTAAGTTAGGGTAAGCCGCGAGGCTATTTATCGTCGGAACTTTCCTGGAGCGCATAGTCGCGATGTTGTCATCCCGAGCACCAGGCTGGGTGAAAAGGCTTTTTCAATAAATGTGATTTCGAATGCTTGGCCGATCGCCCCTTCGATAAAGTCAGGGCAGGCTCCGAGCACCGTCGAAGGTTGCCGGCTACTTTTCACCCGGTCTGTCCAACGCGAGCGATCTAGTGAGACTTGTCCTGCACGAAAGTGAAGGATTTCTCGCGTGCCGCTCGAGAAATGACGCGACAGATCATCGATACTGCTAACCCGTCTCTTCCGGCAGAGAGACGAATGCAGGTAAACAAACACGGAGGTGCCGCATGGCTAAGCAGGAACCACGAGTGCCGGTCCATGGTGACCCCGGGCACTGGATGCATATCTCCGACAGTCCCCGGAACGTGCGTGTAATCTTTGGCGGCGAAACGATCGCCGACAGCAAACATGTAAAGCTGCTGCGGGAAGATGGCGTTTTGCCGGTCTATTATTTTCCCAGAGGGGATGTGCGCACCCCTTTGATGGTTCCGAGCGATCGCAAGACTCATTGTCCCTATAAAGGCGAAGCCTCCTACTGGTTGCTGAAAGCGGCTGACAAGACTGCCGATAATGGTACCTGGAGCTACACCCGTCCGCTGCCGGAGGCGAGCGGTCTCAAAGATCACTTCGCCTTCGAGTGGAATAAAATGGACTCGTGGTACGAAGAAGACGAAGAGATCTTTGTTCACCCGCGCGATCCGTATAAAAGGGTCGATGTGTTGGCGAGCAAACGTCACGTACGGGTCCTGATCGACGGGCAAACCATTGCCGAGAGCCGCCGGCCACGTTTACTCTTCGAGACGAATCATCCGGTTCGGTATTATATCCCGCAGGAAGACGTGCGGATGGAGCTTTTGGTTCCGAGCGCGACCAAGTCCCGTTGTCCCTACAAAGGGCCGGCCTCCTACTGGTCAGCAAAAATCGGCAATGATCTGTTCGAGGATATGGTTTGGGGTTACATGGAGCCCATTCCCGAATGCCCGAAGATCAAGGGACTGCTCTGCTTCTTCCATGAACGCGGCGTCGAAATTTACGTGGACGACGAGAAGATGCCGGCGCCGAAAACAAAGTGGGCTCGCGCACTGAGATAAGAGCTGAAAGCGATGCAGGCTCTCTATTGGGATGGCCGGGAGCTGCGTCTCAAATCATCTTACCGGGCGCCGCCGGCAGATAGTCAGACCGCTCTCGTCAAGGTTCACCTCGCCGGCATCTGCGCGACCGACTTGGAAATCTTCAAAGGCTACATGGGCTTCCGCGGCGTGCCCGGACATGAGTTCGTCGGCAGCGTGAGCGAAGGGCCGAAGGAACTCCTCGGCAAACGCGTTGTCGGCGAAATCAATTTCGCCTGCGGGCACTGCGAGAGCTGCGGTCGAGGCCTGGGACGTCACTGTCCGAATCGAACGGTGATGGGAATTCTAGACGCCGATGGCGCTTTCGCCGAGTTCGTCGGTGCTCCGGTCGCCAATCTTCACGTCGTGCCGCAAGCTGTCTCCGACGAAGCAGCCGTCTTCGCCGAACCGCTCGCCGCGGCCTTCGAAATCCTCGAGCAAGTGCAGATCAGTCCCCGCGATGAAGTTCTTGTCGTAGGGGACGGCAAACTCGGCAACCTGTGCGCGCAAGTTCTGAAGCTGACCGGCGCCAGCGTGACCGCTCTGGGAAAGCATGAAGACAAGCTCAAGCTCATCCAGCGAGCGGCTGTGCGCACGATGCTTTTGAGCGATTGGACGCCGCGGTTGTTCGATGTCGTCGTCGATGCGACGGGTTCTGAGTCCGGACTTCAACTCGCCATGAGCGCCGTGCGCCCGCGTGGAACAGTGGTGTTAAAGAGCACCATCGCCGGCGAACACAAGGTTTCGCTGGCGCCGTTGGTGATCAAGGAAGTTACCGTCGTTGGGTCCCGTTGCGGGCCGTTCCGTGAGGCTTTGAACGCATTGGCTGAAAGAAGCGTCTCAACGACGCCCCTGATTGAAAAAGTCTATTCACTGAACAAGGCGGTCGAAGCGGTTGGGCATGCGGCGAAGCAGGGAAGCCGAAAAATTTTGCTGCGACCGTAAGCGACCCGCAAGATCTCTCTTCCCTACGCCTGACGTCACGACGCAATATCGGACTTCCCGATGGTTTCTTTGATCACTGCCACGAGGTCGAGGATGGCCTTGCCGCCATCGCCTCTGAACGTCGAGCCATGCATGATGGCGAGGGTTCGCGGTTCTAGGGCCGCCAATCGCCGCAATGTGGCATCGGTGTAGGACGTATAGGGCATGTCCTTCGACATCGGACCGGCGAGATTGGCGATGATCGACTCCTTTGCAGTTTGGACTACATCCGATTCCGTCAGGGGCTTCGGATTGCCGGGCTGAAAGAAGAGGTCCGAGCAGAGAAGCGTGCGATCGGCCTCGTCGAAAAACAGCCCGGCGTCCCAGCAGTGCGGAACGTGTGGGGTCGCCAAAAACCGCAATCGGTGCCGGCCAGTGTCCAGAATCTCGCCGTCGTTCAGCGGGCGCGCCGGTCGATCCGCGAAGTCGTTCACCATCACGACCGCGCCAACTAAACTACAGACCGCCTGTGCGTTCGGCGCGACCTTGAGCCACTCATTCAGTGCGCCGCACTCATCGGATTCGAAATGGCTGAAGCCAAGCCAACGCAGTTCCGCCGGGTCGATGATTGAGGAGACTGCCTCAAGGGTAATCGGAAACATTTTTCTGAAGCCGGTGTGCATCAAAAAGGGTTCATCGTCCTTTACAAGGAACTGGTTGAACTGAATGCCGTAGTCAGAATGGAAAGTGGAGATCCGATATGTTTCCGGCGCAATTTCAGTTACCGTGCTCTGCATAAGTTTCCTCGTTAACGCGGTCAAGGCGGGCCGGCTGCTGTGGATTGATCGACGCGGTCTCTGATGGCAGGCCCGGGTTAACTCTTTGGTTCTCTTAAGCGATAACCGCGTTTCTCGGCGTTTGCAACACACTCATCCTGCTTGTGGACAGTCGCCAAGCTGCCGATGAAGCCCCAACCCGACGCTTCGCAGGTCAGCTCTTCACCTTGGCTGTTTACCAGGACCGCGCGTTGAGTTGCGCAACCGAGCAATGTCGTTACGATGAATAGAAAAACGATGGCTCGCATAGAGATCAGCTTATGCCTCTTTCGCCCACTGTCAATGGTCACTAAACCGCTTGGCCGTGGATTCGCTTGCGGAATTCGAGCGGCGATGAAATGTTATGGAACACCTCCTGGACGCCTCCCGTTCCCGTAAGCGTGACAGATCCGAAACCCAGCATGCGGCCAAGTACGGTTTGCTCGACTGAGATCGCTTCCACTTGCCGCAGGAGTAATTCCAAAGTTCTCCTGCGCAGCAGGCCCACTTTGATGATGACGCGTTTGGTGGTTACGCCGAACTCGGACGTCTGGTATTGAACAAACTCCTGAAATGCGAGGATGAAACCGACAAAGATGACCACCCCGCCGACGATCGGTTGGAGCACGAACAGTCCGATTCCGATCAGGATCATCAAGAATGATTTCCAATAGATCTTCCAGTGCAACCGAGCTTTGTAAATGACCTCTTCATCAGGCAACAGGTTGGATTCGATGTAACCCAAGTGTGTTTCCGTCCCTTTGAAATAAGAGTCGATCAGCCCTGCGGCCGTCGCGCTGAACCCGGAGTTGAGCTGCGGGTAGTATCCTTCATTTTTGCGAATGGCGTCAAACAATTTGGCGGGTATGCATAATGACATTCACCCGCGATCATGAAAGCTCGGGCCCAAGGGGAGTTCATTAGTATGTGACATCTATTCGACCGAGGCCCGAGTCCTTCGGAACGCGGTCAATGGGTCTGTGGCTTGTAGGCCGCCGCCCCGTCCTCTCCAAGCGTGGCTATTCCAACAGCCCCGACCTGAACGCTATCTTCACATTCCTGTGCCCGCGCTCTCCATGACTGGCCTCGGTCGCTCGTGGCACCTTATGAACTCCTTCGTAGTTGCCAAATCCGAAATCCAAAACGGGCTCGTTGAGAAATTTTTGTCATTTAAATTGTTTCGAATTGCGGATTTGTAGTTGGTCTTGGTGCCCTTTGCGCCTTTGCGCGAAACCACCTTCGTGCCTGTCGTGTCCTTCGTGGTGAGAACGGTTTAAATCTTCAGGAGCCGCTCTAAGCCTGCAATAGGAGCGGATTGAGGTTTTCAAAAAATTCGCCGATGCCTCCTCGATAAGTGAAATCGGCGAGATCGTCCAGCGGCGTTTCGTCGCGATTGATGATCGCCAGAACAGCGCCGGCGCGTTTGGCAATGAAGGGGAAAGACGCCGCCGGCTGGACTTGGAGCGACGAGCCGATGACGATAAATATCTCCGCAGCTTCGCTCCAGGCTTGTGCCTGCTGCATTCCCTGGACCGGCATCTGCTGGCCGAACGAAACGTTGGCGCTCTTTAGAAAACCACCGCAATGGTCGCAGACCGGCGGCTTAAATTCGTCGACTATCGTCCGGTAGACTTCGTCGGGATCGAAAGACTTGTCACAAACGAGGCACTTGACGAAACGATCCGTGCCGTGGAGCTCGACGATCTTTTCATC
>DASQUN010000215.1:0-3470 GCA_035641275.1 Candidatus Udaeobacter sp.
CTCTCGGGCGACGCCCGCCGTCTATGACGACGCCTGGGAGCCCTTCTGGGCGCTGGCCGAGGAAGTGAGCATACCGATCGGTTTCCATCTCGCCGTCTTGGTCAAAAAGACCCGGCTTGATCAGGAACATCGCGGAGCCGCGAACCTTGTGATCGAGGTGGCGTCCCGCTTTGCTCAAAACCCGCCGGGGGTTCAACTTATCGAACCGATAACCGGCCTCATCTTCTCGGGTGTCCTTGACCGTCATCCACGGCTCAGGATCGTCATGGCCGAAGCCGGGCTCGCTTGGGTACCGAGCATGATTCAGGGCCTCGACATATGGTATCAGCGCACAAGAGACGGCCGCCGATTGACCGGCGACGGTCCGGTCACCCTGCCGAAGATGCTACCGAGCGATTACTTCCACCGCCAGATCTGGATCAGCTTCGTTGACGACCCGCTCGGCGTCAACATGGTGGGAAGCGTCCTGGACGTTGACAAGGTGATGTTTGGTTCCGACTATCCCCACCCTGCGAGCACCTGGCCTCACTCGCAGCAGGTCATCGAAGAGCAGATGCAGGGTCTCTCTCCCGATGTCCGGCAAAACATCGTCCGGGACAATGCTCGCGCGCTCTTCGGAATTTAGTCGCGGAAGGTGGCGAAAGGGACAAAGCCCCACGTCGCAAAGCTTCAGCTTCGGCCGATCCACTCGCGGCGTGGGTCGAGTACAATTGAGCGGGTAGCGCAGCTTTCTCGCCCATGATAGAGGAGATCGCAACAGGAGAGATCAGATATGCCTAAAATAACGCTCAAGAACGTCACCGTGTCGGACGCGTATATGGTATTGCTCGCCGATCGCGGGATCGACTACTGGTTTGCCAACGCCGGGACGGATTTCGCCCCCGTCGTCGAGACCTTGGCGAAGGCGCAAGTATTGGAAACAAGAGTTCCGACGCCGGTGACCTGTCCGCACGAGAACACTGCGATGCACATGGCCATCGGCTACTTCCTGGTAACAGGCAGGCCGCAGGCGGTCATGGTGCACGTGAATGTCGGCACGGCCAACGGCATGAACGGCTTACTCAATGCGGCGCGGGGCCACGTGCCGGTTTTGTTCACGGCGGGGCGAACACCAACCAATGAGGATGGGCTGGCTGGACATCGCAGCCTCGACATTCATTGGACTCAAGAGATGTTCGATCAGGCGGGAATGCTTCGCGAGTCGGTAAAATGGGACTACGAGCTGCGCAACGGCCAACAGCTCGAGACCGTCGTCGACAGGGCGCTCAGCATTGCGAAGAGTGAACCCATGGGGCCGGTCTACCTTTCCCTGCCGCGCGAAGTATTGGCGCAGACGATGGATGAATTCACTTACACCACTCCGACGCGTCAGCAGGCGGCCGCTCCATCGTTTCCGAATGGCGACGCGGTCAACGAGGCGGCAGCGCTGCTGGCGAGCGCCGAAAATCCATTGATCATCACCAACTCTGCCGGTAGAGACCCAAAGGCGTGGGCGGCGCTTGCCGACTTTGCTGAACGGTACGCCATCCCCGTCGTTCAGTACCGAAACCGATATATGTCGATTCCCAGCAACCACCCCATGAACTTGGGCTACGAACTTTCGCCGCTGATCGAGAGCGCGGACGTGATCTTGGCGATCGATGTCGCGGTGCCGTGGCTGCCGGCGAGCGATAAGGTGCGCGATGACACCAAGGTCATCCACATGGGCCCGGACCCTTTGCATGCCTATGTTCCGGTTCGCGGTCATCCTTGCGACATAGCACTGGCCTGCGCCACCGCCGAGGGATTACGGGTGTTAACCGAAACGATGGCCGAACATGAAACGAAGGCAAAGACACGCATCGAAAAGCGACGGGCGCTGGTGGCCGACAAGTGGATGGCGATGCGCGAAGGCTGGCGCAAACGGCTAGGGGAGGCCAAGGGCAAAACGCCGGTCCATCCGGCGTGGATCACCCACTGCATCAATGAGATCAAAGGTGATGATACAATCGTGATCAAGGAGTCGCCGCTGATGCAAGAGTTCATCGACTTCTCCCGACCCGGGACCATGTTCAATGCGGGCGCCGCATCGGGGCTCGGGCACGGTTTGGGCTGCGCTTTAGGCGCAAAGCTCGCCGCGCGTGACCGGCTCGTCATCGGCACTCACGGGGATGGTTCGTACATGTTCGGTAACCCGATCTCGGCACATTACGTTGGCGCCGAGCAAGAGCTGCCCGTGTTGACCGTGCTGTTCAACAACCAACGCTGGCAGGCGGTGCGTCGGGCGACTGTCGGACTCCATCGTGAGGGCTATGCCGCGAAGAGCCCACGCCAGCCGATCACATTCCTGGATAGCATCACCAATTACCAAAAGGCCGTGGAGGTTGCTGACGGCTACGGCGAGAAGGTCACCGATCCGAACGGCGTGCTGCCGGCACTCGAGCGCGGTCTCAGGGCGGTGACGGTGGAAAAACGCCAGGCGGTGATCAACATCATCTGTTCCGCGTAGAATCTTTGGTTTGTCAATTTGATCCGGGTCGGCGCTACGATGACTCGTTCGCTGGAAAAGGGCCGACAAAGTGTCTCAAGCCTTCGGGGCAAGCCCCTTTCCGGCCGCGCTCAATGGGCCTCTACCTTGTAGGCCGCCACCCGATCCGCTCCAAAGGTGCTTATTGCTCCGGTCCGGGCCTGAACGAAACGTTACCGTTTCTCTGAGCGCGGCCCCATGGCTCGCCCCTCGGCTCGAAGAAAGAAAAGCCGGGGCGATACGAAAGCCGGCGGAGAAGCTGCGGTGTCAAAGAGGAGAGCATGGCAGGATAACCACTGTGACCGGGCGCTTGAATATTCAGGGTACGCCTACGCACCCGCTTCTCCGACTACGCGAAAAATGCGAACGCCCGCACCTCGATGCTCTGCCGCGGTGGCGCGTTTGGAGGGGACATGGGATCATCGAATGATGTGTGAGCCGTGAACCGTGCCCGGCCATCCTTTTCCGACTCATAAACCTTGAACACCAGAGCCTCGTCGCGCCGCATCTCAGGAAAATAAAACCAACGGTGGTTGGGGCTGTACTTCAACCGGTAAGTCTGCCCCACCCGTTGCGGGTAGCGGCGCTCGGCCACGAGCCAATCCTCCATCGCAACGCTCTTGGCGTCGGCGATCGCTAGGGGATTTGCCCGGATCGGCTGATTGATCGCCCGCCAGACCTGAACGATCGCGAAGCGGCGCGCGAGCAATGCATCGGCCTCGTCGAGGAGAATCTCGCGCACCCGCTGTGGTCCAGACCACTCCGTATAATCGTTGTGCGCCGAGAGCACGGGCTCGCGGATGAGCTTCGCCTCCCGCTCCCCCTCGTCGCCCGAGCGCAGCGTGTGGTCGAAAATCACCACGCGCGCAGCTCCGGACGCGCTCTTGATCAGCTGCTCGACCTCCGGGTAATACACCGACTTCAACTGCTCGCCGTCGAAGAAGTCAGTGACTTGTGTCTTGTG
>DASQUN010000216.1:0-5024 GCA_035641275.1 Candidatus Udaeobacter sp.
CTCCGGCTTGACGCCGGCAGTCCCCCGAGAGTCCTCAGCTTTACCTGTTAGCAACACGGGGCAAGGGTTGCGCTCGTTGCGGGACTTAACCCAACATCTCACGACACGAGCTGACGACAGCCATGCAGCACCTGTCTTGGAGCTCCCTTGCGGGCACTCCCTCTTTTCGGAGGGATTCTCCAGATGTCAAGCCTAGGTAAGGTTCTTCGCGTTGCGTCGAATTGAACCACATGCTCCACCGCTTGTGCGGGCCCCCGTCAATTCCTTTGAGTTTTAGCCTTGCGGCCGTACTTCCCAGGCGGGGCGCTTAATGCGTTAGCTGCGGCACGGCAGGGGTCAATACCCGCCACACCTAGCGCCCATCGTTTACAGCGTGGACTACCAGGGTATCTAATCCTGTTTGCTCCCCACGCTTTCGCGTCTCAGCGTCAGTATCGGTCCAGGAGGTCGCTTTCGCCACCGGTGTTCCTCCCAATATCTACGAATTTCACCTCTACACTGGGAATTCCACCTCCCTCTCCCGTACTCGAGCCGGGCAGTTTCGAATGCACTTCCTGGGTTAAGCCCAGGGCTTTCACATCCGACTTGCCTGGCCGCCTACACGCGCTTTACGCCCAGTAATTCCGAACAACGCTCGCACCCTCTGTATTACCGCGGCTGCTGGCACAGAGTTGGCCGGTGCTTCCTTTGGCGGTACCGTCAAGCCCGAGGATTGTTCACCCTCGAGCGTTTCGTTCCGCCCGACAGGAGTTTACGACCCGAAGGCCTTCATCCTCCACGCGGCGTTGCTGCGTCAGGCTTTCGCCCATTGCGCAAGATTCCCCACTGCTGCCTCCCGTAGGAGTCTGGGCCGTGTTTCAGTCCCAGTGTGGCTGGCCATCCTCTCAGACCAGCTACCCATCGTCGCCTTGGTAGGCCGTTACCCTACCAACTAGCTAATGGGACGCGGGCTCATCGTCGAGTGATAGCTTGCATGCAGAGGCCACCTTTTACCGCGGCTCCCGAAGGATTCGTGGTCTTATGAGGTATTAGCACTCCTTTCGGAGTGTTATTCCTCGCTCGACGGTAGATTACCCACGCGTTACTCACCCGTGCGCCGCTGTACTCAGGGCCGAAGCCCCTTTCTCGCTCGACTTGCATGTGTTAGGCACGCCGCCAGCGTTCGTTCTGAGCCAGGATCAAACTCTCCAGTTAAATCTTTCAATCCACCTTCAGGTGGAGGATTGACTGTCGAGTACGATAGCTGTGCTCAAAGCTTTACGGAAACCCTAAACCGTCACTGCTCATAAAATGGCAGTTGCTACTATTTAGTTTTCAAAGACCAGGCTGGTTCGCTGAGAAATGAACGAGCAAAGTACCTTTATAGGCACATCATCCGTGCTTGTCAAGCGAGGGGCAAGAAAAATTTTCAATCACCGTTCGCTACTTGAGCAATCCGATTTTTTCCCACCTCAACCACGTGGTGCGACCCCGGTTTGAACTCGAACTGCACATCCGTAATTACTTTACCGTCTATTCTAACCGCACCTTGCGTGACGAGTCTACGGGCCTCAGTGTTTGATTTCGCGAATTCGAGGTCAACCAGCAGACGGCAGATCCAAACGGGCTGAAGCGCGGAAAATTGTTTGCGAATATCTTTTGGAACAGACTTCTTTTGATATCGCGTCTCAAAATATTCCCGCGCCGATCGTGCGGCCATCGATCCATGAAAACGCTCGACCAACTCTACAGCGAGCGATTTTTTGGCTTCCATTGGATGCAGGAACCCATTGTCAACTTGAGCGTGATTTCTCTGGATCTCGGGCAGACCTTTGTCACTCAGCAGCTCATAATAACGCCACATCAACTCGTCCGAGATTGACATCACTTTACCGAACATTTCTTCAGGCGGTTCGTTGATAGCGATGTAATTGCCCAAAGATTTGCTCATCTTTTGTACGCCGTCTAACCCCTCAAGCAACGGCATCGTTAAGACCACCTGCGGCTCTTGGCCGTATTCGCGCTGAAGTTCGCGGCCAATGAGAAGATTGAATCGCTGATCCGTTCCACCTAACTCGACGTCTGCTTTGAGAACAACAGAATCGTAACCCTGCATTAATGGGTAAAGAAATTCGTGGATGCTGATGGATTGCTGTTTCTGATAGCGCTGCTTGAAATCTTCCCGCTCCAACATTCTCGCAACCGTGTATTTGGCGCTTAGCTCGATGAGTGAGACCGCATCCAACTTTTCCATCCAGCGGTGATTGAATTCAATGATCGTCTTGTTGGAATCGAGAATCTTGAAGATTTGCTCTTTGTAGGTCTCCGCGTTCTTGACCACTTCCTCCCGCGTCAGTGGTTTGCGCGTTTCCGATTTTCCGGACGGATCGCCGATCATGCCGGTGAAGTCGCCGATCAGAAAAATCACCTCATGACCCAAATCCTGGAACTGTTTCATTTTTTGGATCAACACCGTGTGACCCAGATGAAGATCAGGAGCAGTGGGGTCGAACCCGGTCTTAATTTTGAGCGGTCTTCCGCGCTTAAGTTTTGTCACGAGTTCGTCCTCAGGCAGGACCTCTACGGCGCCGCGCTTGATCAACTCCAGCTGTGCGTTGATCTCTCTCATGCTCGCGACTACGCTTCCGAATGAACACGTACGCGCCGGATTTCACGCGCTTTGCCGGTCTTCTCGTCGATATCGACAACAACGCCTTGCAGCACGACGTTCTCGCTTGCGACTTCGAAGGGTCGTGGAAGCTGGCTCAAGAAACCCTGGATCACTGTTTCTCTCTCCATCCCGATTACCGAATCGAACGGCCCGCACATGCCGAGATCCGTAATATAAGCCGTTCCTCCCGGAAGGATCCGTTCATCAGCTGTTTGGATATGCGTATGGGTACCGTAGACAACCGAGGCCCTGCCGTTGAGAAACCAACCCATAGCATTCTTCTCCGACGTGGCCTCCGCATGCACATCGACGATGACAACCGGCGAGTAATAACCGTGGTCGCGCAAGATTTCATCTACAGCTCGGAAAGGATCGTCGACGTGGTGCGGCATAAAAACTCGTCCTTGCACGTTGATGACCAACGCCTTTAAACCCTTCTGGTTCTGCCACTCACACCAGCCTCGTCCCGGGGCACCCGGAGGATAGTTCGCCGGGCGAAGCAGATACGATCGCTCATCCAAAAACGGATAGATCTCTTTTTTCTTCCAGATGTGATTGCCCGAAGTGAGGACATGAATACCGGCCGAGAAAAGTTCTCCAGCGCTCTTCATGTCCACGCCCATTCCACCTGCGGCGTTCTCCGCGTTTGCGATCGCGAGGTCTATGTCCTCCTTTTTCACCAAAGCCGGAACGATTTCGCGCAGGGCTCTCCGTGCCGGCCGACCGACCACATCGCCCAAGATAAGAATACGCATAGTAAATCCGCGATCCCAAATCTAAATGGCTTACTTGGCGTAATCCACAGCTCGCAACTCGCGAATCACGGTAACCTTGATTTGACCTGGATACGTCATCTCGTTCTCAATTTTGCGGGCAATCTCTCGAGCCATGCGTCCTGCCTCATCATCCGATACGATGTCGTGCTGCACCATGATCCGGATTTCTCTGCCCGCTTGAACCGCATAGGACTTTTCCACTCCCTTGAATGAATTCGTGATGCGCTCGAGTTCTTCCAAGCGCCGCACATAACTTTCCATCATTTCCCGACGGGCTCCGGGGCGCGCTCCCGACAGAGCGTCAGCGGCATCAACCAATGGCGCTAAAATCGTCTCGGCTTTCACGTCTTCATGATGGGCCGCGATAGCGTTAACGATTTTGGGCGACTCTCCGTACTTTCGTGCCAGTTCCGCACCGATAATGGCATGGGACCCTTCCACTTCGTGATCCACGGCCTTGCCGATATCGTGGAGCAATGCGGCCCGGCGGGCTTGTTTTTCATTCAAGCCCAACTCCGAAGCCATCATGCCGCAAATAAACGCCGCTTCAATGGAATGAAGAAGCACGTTTTGCGCATAGCTGTAACGATATTTAAGTCGTCCAAGCAATTTAATGATCTCAGGATGAACCCCGTGTACGCCAACATCAAAGATCGCTTTCTGACCTGCTTCCTTGATCGCCTCCTCGATCTCCTGCTCCGACTTTCGCACTACCTCCTCAATCCGCCCCGGATGGATACGACCATCGGAAACGAGTTTCTCCAACGACAACCGCGCAATCTCCCGCCGGATCGGATTGTGCCCCGAGATAACCACCGTCTCGGGCGTATCATCGACAATCAGATCGATTCCGGTCGCCGCCTCCAGTGCTCGAATATTTCGACCTTCCCGCCCGATGATCTTGCCTTTGAGTTCATCGTTGGGGAGCGGAAACACGGTCACCGACCTTTCTGCGACGAAGTCGCCAGCTAATCTCTCGATGGCTAGAGCGATGATCTTTTGGCTCTTACGAACGGCTTCCTCCTTGGCCTCCTCTTCAATAACCCGAATTCGCTTCGCGGATTCATGCTTAGCTTCTTCGACCATCTGGTCGATGAGGCTCTTTTTTGCCTCTTCACGCGTCATGCCCGCAACTTGCTCCAGCTGTTTTCGCGTTTCATCAACCTGGCGCTCACAGTCCGCAGCCGTTTCCTCGAGCGCTTTTTCCCTCGACTTGAGGGTTGCTTCGCGTTTTCCCAATTCGAGTTCCCGTTTGTCGATCGTATCGACGCGTTTGTCTATTCCTTCCTCTCTGCTGATCAACCGTTTTTCTAGGCTTTGTAGCTCTCGGCGAGTCTCACGTACCTCCTTTTCGAAATCCATCTGCTCTTTTAAGATGTTATCTTTCGCCTGGATCTCTGCGTCTTTTTTAATCCCGATCGCATCTTTTTTTGCCTCTTCGATGATCCGAGCAGCGGCTTGCTTCGCCAATTCCATTTGCATCCGCTGCTGTTTGCTGCGGATCCACGCAACCGCCAGTGCTAACACTATGCCTCCCAATAAACCTGCTAACCCAAACAATAGAGTGGGATCCAACTAAAACACCCCCTTTCACATGG
>DASQUN010000217.1:0-2743 GCA_035641275.1 Candidatus Udaeobacter sp.
GCGGGGAAGTTCACATTCACCTCCCTTTGATGCCCAGCTCGGCCTGCGCCTCGCGCAGAAAAGTCAGATCAACCACTTCAGCGGGCGCCACTTCGCGGGTGATCTTGGCATTGCGCCGCGCTTGGTCGATCACCAGACGGAGCCCGTCTTCGGGAACGCTTCCATCAGCGTTGAAAAGATTTCGCAGAGCATCGTAAGACGCGTAGGCATAATCGCTTTCGACTTTACCCCAGCCGACCAATGTTCGCACCGCCTCTTCACGATTCTCGCGAATGAAACGGTTGGCGCGAACGGCGGCTTTGATGGTCCGGCGGATTTCGTCCGGTCTCTCCTTGATTTTTTTCAAATGGGTGCCGAGGCCGAGATACGGAAAGCTGAAAAGCTCATAAGCACGCGCTAGAATGTTGTAGCCCTGCTTTTCCATTTGAGCATCGGCGGGCGGCGAAATCACAATGACGTCCACAACCCGCTGCTTCAGTGCGGTGATTCTGGCTGCATCGGAGCCCAAAGCCAGCACTTTGATTTCTTTTTCGGGATCGAGCCCGACCTGTTTGAGCATCATGCGCGCGCCCACGTCCGGCGTTGCGCCGTAGCTGCTCACACCCAGAGTTTTCCCTTTGAGATCCTTGAGCGACTTGTATTCCGGCTGCGCGATGAGGGTCATGGGCCAGTTATCGAGAAGACCGGCAATGATCCTTACCGGCAGACCTGCGACGGCTCCGCCGACGACTGCGCCGAAGAGCTGGCAATAGTCGACCTCTCCGGTGGAGAGCGCCGTAATCGCGACATTGGGATTCATGCGGATGATCTCCGCGTCGATGTTCTCCTCCTTAAAAAGCCCTTTCTTCTGAGCCACGGCCACCGTGAGATTCGGCATGTTCGGATTGGAAACGGCAATGCGAATCCTGTCCAGCGCATCGGATGACGAGCTCAGCAACAGTGGGGCAACGATCGCGAGTAGGATCTTCGTGATCATGCTGTGTCGCCTAAAGCTCTTGAAACGATTCTTCGGTCTGAAATTACTTTTCACAATCGAAGTGAATTAAATTGACCGTTATTTGAAACCGTATAGCGCCGCCGGATTATCGACCAGAATCTTTCGCCTGGTCGCCTCGTCCGGCGCGAACTGGGCCAACAACTCCAGGAGATCGCCGTCGTTGGGCGTCTTTCCCGGCGCAAAATTGTTCGAATGGGGCCAGTCGGTTCCCCAGATAATGCGGTTGGGTGCGGCAGCGATCAGCGCGCGGGCGAACGGAATCACATCGACAAACGGTAGTCCGAAGTAAGAATGGACGTCGCTCCTGCAGAGTTTATCCGCGCCGGTGACCTTCACCCAGAACTTCTGGTCTTTCAGTAAATCGAGGAGCAGTTGAAATGCCGGCTGCTCAAGTCCTTCCGGCGGATTCACCCGCGCCATGTGATCGATGACTACGGCAGTCGGCAGTGCACGGATACGCTTTTCATGCTCGAGCAAGTTCTTCGGATCAATGTGCAGATCGACGGACCAGCCGAGCTGAGCTGCTCGCTCCACGGCATGGTCGAAGACGTCGAGCTTGATATTGCCTCGCGGCCGGTTGAGCAAGTTGAAACGGACGCCGCGGATGCCAGCGTCTCTCAGCCGTTGCAGCTCATCCTTCGTTGTCTTGTCATCAATCCGTGCCACGCCGAGAAACCGGCCATTGGATTTCTTGATCGCTTCAAGGGTGACAGTGTTGTCGAGCCCGTGCACGCTCGGCTGAACCACGACTCCACGCGAAATGCCGATGACCGCCGTCACATGAAGATAGTGTTCCAGAGGAGCCGCCGGCGGCGTGTATTGGCGGGTCGGCGCAAAGGGAAATTGTTCCGGCGGACCAAAAATGTGGAAATGGGTATCGCAGGAGTTGGGTGGCGGCGTGAAGCTGGGCTTGCGCGTATTGGGGTCAGGCGGCATACAGTAGCGCATCGACTTGTTCTCCCGTCACCTACTATTAGCCTAATCATCAGACTCGTGTCCACTTGCCCCATCTACATTCATCTGGAAAATTTTTCCGCCTTGACCGCGCCCGCTCCTACGGGTTAAAAGCTAGCTAGGAAGGACAACGCATGAGATCGATAGGTCCGGAGAAAAGGGAGCGGAGATGAGCAAATTCCTAATTCAGTCCCATGGTCGCCTCCAGGAATGGGTCGCGGAGGAAAAGGGCTACTTCAAAGACGAAGGATTGGACTACGAGTTCATCGTCAAGCCTATTGCTACGTGGTCAGGCCAGGTTCAGTCGACCGAATCGGCGCCAATCGATATGCGCGCGGGCGCCTTCGAATCCTACGAAGAGGGCCGCGGTTGTAACCTGAGCGCTGCCTGTCACTGGACCGTCGGCATGGCAGCTTCAGCCGGGCATGGCAGGATGTGGGGTCATGCGTATTCGGTCTCGCCGTCCGGCATCTACGTGCCGCCAGATTCTCCAATTCGCAAACCGCGCGATATGGCCAACGTCGAAGTGGTGGTCGGCTATCATTCCGGAAGTCACTTCTCCACGCTCCAGGGGCTGGAACGCTTCCTGCCGCGGGATCAGATCCGTCTCAGTTTTCGTGGATTGCTTTTAGACCGCCTTGCCTTGTTGGTCGATGGACAGGCGCAGGCGGCGAATTTGTTCGGCGCGCCGGTTTACGTCGCGGAACAGCTGGGTTTTCGCAAAATCGTGGATACGACTTTCATGATTGGATTTTTAATTACCGGCGACGCCAGTGACGAGGATGTGCGGAA
>DASQUN010000218.1:0-5758 GCA_035641275.1 Candidatus Udaeobacter sp.
GTTATATCGTAAAGGTCGGTACGCCTATCGGTACGAGCGCGGGAAAAGTCAAGGCGATTACGCGCAACGAGATGATTGTTGAAGAAGTCTTCACCGATATCTTCGGCGCCAAGAAGAAGCGGGAAGTAAGAAAGAGGCTTCTTACGGAGTGACCAGGATGGGAAAACCGATCAATCGGCTAAAGGACGCTCTGAAGCGAAGGGCCAATGTATACCGACAAGACGGCTCGGTGATCGCCCTGGTCATTGGCTGTACCAGTTTCGCGATGATCTTGGTTGGCTGTTCTGTGAGCACGGAGAAAAAGGGCGCGCCTCAGCCTGTCGCCGAAACGCCCACGTCCAAAACCACAACTCCATCGACGGCGTCTAGCAATCAGAAACTTGCCGCTCAAGCCCTAAGTCTTGAGGAATTATCAGTACGTGAAGAGCGCGGCCAGACCACATTGCTGGTTAGGTTTTCACAACCCATTACGCAATTTCGCCATTTTCCGCTTCCACAACCAGCGCGGATCATTTTGGATATCTTCAGTGACGCGAAAGCATTACCACAGTCGGAAACTTTTCGCATCGACACGAACTGGGTCGCCGCACTGCGTCTTAGTTTCACTGACGGCAGCCTTCGGTTGGTAATGGACATCGCTGCGGGCACGGTCCCGGTGTATACGATTCATCCAGAGGACGGTGGGCTGCGAATCGTGATTGGATCGCTTGATGCCAGTGCCACCGCCAAGAAGGACGTGACGCTCGTTCGAGCTGGACAGCGAATCGATATCAGAGGCACCGAAGCCGCGCCAACCGCGAGTAGTGCGTCAAAGCCAGCGGGTTATGGCGCCGACGATCCGTTGAACACGGAGAAGAAATACACGGGTCAAAAGATTTCGCTGGATTTCAAAGACGCCGATATCAAAAATGTCTTTCGGCTGTTGGCGGAGGTGAGCGGGAAAAATTTTGTGGTTACGGATGAGGTCAATAGAAGGGTAACACTACATCTCTCAGAGGTTCCCTGGGATCAAGCCTTGGATATTCTCGTTGACACGAATAGCTTGAAAAAAGTCGAGACCGGTAACGTGATCCGTATTTCCACTACAGCGCGCTTTAAATCAGACCAAGATGCATTGGCAGCCGAGAAGATATCCGCAGAAAATAGTGAACCTCTTCAAACCGTGTATTTCAACGTCAATTACGCTAAGGCTAGAGAACTCGAACCCAAAGTCAAAGCTCTTCTAAGCAAGCGAGTGGATGCCGCGTTGGTCACTGATGAGCGCAGCAATACGATTATGGTGCGGGACATAAGAAAGGTTGTGGATGACGTAAGCACTCTGGTTGGCAAGCTCGACGCGCGGACGCCGCAGGTGCTCATCGAATCCAATCTAATCGAGACCAGCCCAACATTCGCGAGGGCTTTGGGAATGAGACTTCAATTTACGAGAGCAGGGACCACGATACGGAGTGATTTTACTCCCGGTTCGGGAACTCCAGCAGCTGGAATAGATCCTGTTATCTCGATCATTCAAGACAAGGTCGGAGGGTTGAGGAACCTTACAGCGGAATTAACGGCTGCCGAGCAGGAAGGGAATGTAAAGATCATTTCAAGGCCTTCTGTTGTTACCCTCAACAATGTCGCCTCGACCATTCAGAGCCTGCGAATACTAAGAATCGCGCTGCCATCATCCACCAACATCGCGAGCGGCTCTGGTGCTGCCGCCGGGACGGCCGTTGCCACCGAAAAAATAAATACAGGCATTACTCTCTCTGTCACGCCCCAGGTCTCTTCGGATGGTTTCATTCTCATGAATATAAACGTGAAATCCAGCTCGGTGGCGCCGACTGCGAGTCCTTCGTCTGGGGCTGCGGCTAGTGGAGTAATTCCATTCGACGAACTCAGTCGAGAAGCCAATGCCAATGTTTTGGTTAGAGACGGCGAAACCATCGTCGTCGGCGGAATCATGCAGGACAATACATCTACCGGCGAAGCAGGAATTCCTTGGATCAAGGATATTCCAGTCCTTGGTTGGCTTTTCAAAAATGCCACCTGGAGAAAAGAATTCGCAGAGCTGATGGTATTTATTACTCCACGTATCTCGTCAGCAGGGTCGGAAAACATGCCCACAGCCGAACAGCTGTGGCGTGAAAATATGAAGATGACGGAGGGTGAACAACCGCCTCCTTTGCCGTTAAAGCCTTGATCGGCCATATTGGAGTATTGGACTCCTGGATAAGCTAGCGGCATAGCAGACAACGGGATGTTTGGGATGATCTCCACGTGTGGGATGTCTTAAACTTCTCTATTTCATTATCGATCAACCAGTGACTGGCGCTGTCCAGACGTTCTATTACTCTCACTCCGGAAGGACGAATAGCCCCTGAGCTAGCACAGCAGCACAAAACCAGCAGTCGATATGCGAGAAAAAAACCCAAAAGCGCTGACTCTTCTAGTCGGACGAACATGCAAAGGGCTCTTCCTCTTTTTCAGTCTGGTTATACAACCCTCATTATCACATTCAGTGGGTCCCTTATCTTCTCAACTTGCACAGGGGTTTAGGTCGTGGCGCCCTTATAGTAATCCCAACCGTTTGATTGCAGTTGGTATGAATAAAGGTGAAATTCTCGCCATTGCCGGAACACCGAATCACGAGGAATCGTATTATGAATCGGTGGGAGGCCGCCTTGTTAGAATTTCCGATTGGTATTATGTCCAGACAGGAGTGAACGCGGAGACAACTCTCCTCAAATTCGTCCAACAGGAACTGGTCAGTATTACTTCCACACCTACGCGGTAGGTTAGACAAAATCATTGCCATTCTGTCGACTGGTACTGGACTTCCGGTCAAATGCCAGGCTTGAAAGCGTGTGACACTCTGGGTAGTGTAGAGCGCAACCGCAGGAGTTTGGAGAATGCTTCGTTATTTTACCGCGGGAGAGTCCCACGGTCCTTGTCTGACGATGATCATCGACGGGGTGCCCGCGGGTTTTCCCATTGAGGTCGCGAAAATCAACCACGATCTCTGGCGCCGCCAGCAAGGCTACGGCCGCGGCGGCCGGATGCTCATCGAAAGGGATGAAGTGCAGATCCGTTCCGGCATTCGCTGGGGCGAGACGCTGGGATCGCCCGTTGCCCTCGGTATTGAAAACCGAGATTGGAAGAACTGGGTCAAGAAGATGTCGGCGGCGCCGGAAGACCGCGACGAGAAGATTGCCGTAACCAAACCCCGTCCGGGCCATGCCGATCTCACGGGCGTCCTCAAGTACGATCGTTCCGACATTCGCGATGTTTTAGAGCGCGCCAGCGCGCGCGACACCGTCTCGCGTACAGCCGTCGGCTCATTTAGTAAGCAACTGCTTTTCCCGTTTGGCATCCGCGTCATGGGCTATATTCGCTCCATCGGAGGCGTTTCGGCTAAGACGGACGGACTTGCCTTCGAAGAACTCTATGGCCGCTCCGAGGAATCTCCGGTCCGGACGGCGGACAAAGAGGCCGAAGCCAAAATGATCGACCTGATCGAGGACTGCAAGAAAAAGGGCGATACTCTGGGCGGTATTTTTGAAATCGTGGCGTTAGGACTACCGCCGGGGTTAGGCACCCACACCCAGTGGGACCGGAAACTCGATGGTCGTTTGGCTCAAGCGCTCATGAGCATTCAGGCCATTAAGGGCGTTGAAATCGGTCTGGGGTTTGAAATGGCGCGGCGGCGCGGATCGCAGGTACACGACGAAATCTTCTTTGACCCGGCGAAAATGGTGACAGAAGGCACTCCGAGGATCGTGCCGACCGGGTTCTATCGCGGCAGCAATAATTCCGGCGGCACAGAGGGCGGAATGACAAACGGCGCGCCGTTGATCGTCCGGGTCGCTATGAAACCGATTTCGACTCTAATGAGCCCGTTGCAATCCGTCGATCTTCGTTCCAAACAGGCGGCCGACGCGTCCGTCGAGCGCTCGGACGTTTGTGCGGCTCCGGCGGCGGCCGTGGTGGGCGAATGCGTGGTCGCTTGCGAGCTTGCCGTTGCCTTTCTCGAAAAATTTGGCGGCGATTCTCTCCGTGAAATCAAGCGCAACTACGAGAGTTACCTCGAACAAATCAAAAATTACTAGCGATTACATTGCTGGTGTGCTGACGAAACCGTCGCGTTTTTCTGTGCTTTTGATAATTTCTTAGACGAGATATTAGCCGGTTGCGGCAACAGTCGAAAAGGAACATCGCCCTCACCGGTTTCATGGCGGTCGGTAAGACCGCCGTGGGACGGACGCTGGCGAGAAAACTCAAACGGCGTTTCATCGATCTCGATAAGGTCATTGAAAAAGCCGAAGGCATGAAAGTGCGCGAGATCTTCGCGCAAAAGGGAGAGCCTTACTTTAGACAATTAGAAAAGAAGTGCCTAGCCGAAGTGTTGCAAGAAGAGAGTCAGGTGATCGCGACCGGCGGTGGAGCCGTTATGGATGACGAAAATCTCAAACTACTCCTGGAGAAAAGCCACCTCGTATGTCTTACGGCCTCTCCCCAAGTGATTCTGAAGCGTTTGGGAAATGGCGCAAAGCGGCCGGTGCTTAAAGGCGTGCATCGTCAAGAGCAGCTCGAAGAACTCTTGCAGCAGCGGGAGAACAATTATCGCCAGGCTCGTGCTTTCGTTGACACGAGCGACTTGAGCGTAGGCGAGGTTGTGGGGAAAATTGTGAGTCTCCTGAACCTGGAGAAATGAACTAATGCAAACCTTGAGCGTAAGCCTGGGGGATCGCTCGTACCCGATCTATGTCGGTGACGGAATTTTGGTTCGAGCCGGAGAGTTTCTCGCACGGGCGGGTCTGAATGGCAAGGTGGCGATCATCAGTAATCCCACGGTTGCCCAGCTCTATCTCGACCCGATTCACGAAGCGCTTACCCATGCTGGATTCGAAGTGACGCCCGTGCTCGTTCCCGACGGCGAAGAACACAAGGATCTTAAGTCTCTGGCTTCCATCTACGACCGATTGATTGCCGATCGATTTGACCGGAAGTCGTGCATCATGGCATTGGGAGGAGGAGTTGTCGGAGATCTTGCAGGTTTTGCTGCGGCTAGCTATTTGCGCGGCATTCCGTACGTCCAGGTGCCAACGACGCTGTTGGCTCAAGTCGATTCTAGCGTCGGCGGCAAAACCGGCGTGAATCATCAGGACGGCAAAAACCTGATCGGCGCCTTCTATCAGCCCAGGGTCGTCTTGATCGACGTGAACGTTCTGCGGTCGCTGTCGCGTAGGGAACTCATCGCCGGCCTTGCTGAAATAATCAAGTACGGGATCATCGAAGACCCGGCTCTGTTTACGCTTTTGGAAGAGAAGATGGACAAAGTCATCGGCTTGGATCGCGAGCTTCTCGTTGAGATCATTGCGACTTCTTGCGCGATCAAAGCCAGGGT
Source organism: Candidatus Udaeobacter sp. (assembly GCA_035641275.1). Taxonomy (GTDB): domain Bacteria; phylum Desulfobacterota; class Binatia; order UBA9968; family UBA9968; genus DASQUN01. The sequence continues at coordinate 5,390 of DASQUN010000218.1, forward strand.
CGTCGAGAAAGACGAGCGTGAAGATGATTACCGCGCTGTCCTCAATTTCGGTCACACCATCGGCCATGCTTTAGAAGCGGTGACAGAGTATCGGAACTACCTGCACGGCGAGGCGGTCGGCATTGGTATGGTTCAAGCCGCGGCGATTTCGGTTCAACGGGGGTTTTGTGATCAGCGGAGCCATGAACGGATTCGCAAGCTGATCAGAAAGGCGGGTTTGCCTCTGGAACTCCCTCCTCAAATATCGCGGCAGAACTTGATTCAAAGCATGGAAGTAGACAAAAAGTCAGCGGGCGGCAAGATCAAATTCGTCATGTGTGCCGGAATTGGCAGAAGTTGTTTTCATAGTTTGACACCGGGCGAAATCCT
>DASQUN010000219.1:0-3929 GCA_035641275.1 Candidatus Udaeobacter sp.
CTCAAAGAGACCAGATCACAGGCAACGGGCTTAAAGATCGTTCCCGCGGTTTCAACTGTAATATGAGCGCCCGTACGCTTGAGGGCCATCGTGAGCCCTTCGATTTCCGGCGCAAGCAACGGCTCACCGCCTGTTATAACGACGTAACGAGAGGGGTACTTGCGGACTTCGCACAGGATTTCTTTGATCGTCCAATCTTTTCCCTCAGGCCTCCATGACGTGTACGGCGTGTCGCACCAGACGCAACGCAAATTGCAGCCCGACGTCCGGATGAAAACCGAGGGTACACCGATGAGCCGGCCTTCGCCTTGGATGGAATAGAAGATCTCCGAGATCCGCATGGCATTAGCTTAACAAAGCCCTGTCGGTGACGGAAGTTGTTGAGGAGAGAGACAACGAGCAGTCGTCCCACCGAGACATCCTACCGAGACTGGCTCGACCTCTGTCATCGCGTGTGGTAGATGTAAAAGCTTGGGTTTGTCAGAAAACGGAGCTTTTATCGTTGGACTGATTCTCCCACTATCAAAATGACCCCAGACAAGGATGCATTGCTGGCAGAAGAGCGAAAGCTACGCAGGCTGCGCAGGGCGATGGATGTCGCCGCGACGTTGCTCTGGCAGGTCGATTTGACCCTGGAGGAAGCGCAGGATGTCGTCAGCCATGCCAAACGGACTGCCCTGCAGCTCTTTCCCGATAAAGAAGAGACTTTCGATTTGATCTATGGTTCCCGGTTTCGCCGAATATTGGTGGAAAAATATCGACTGCAGTAGATCAGCTCATGAACCAGAATTGGATTCAAATCCGCGGTGCCAAGCAAAACAATCTCAAGAACCTCGACCTGCAAATTCCCTTAAACGCTCTCACCGTTGTCACGGGCGTGAGCGGTTCGGGAAAATCGACACTCGCCTTCGACATTCTTTACGCCGAAGGCCAACGTCGTTACGTTGAGAGCTTCTCGGCCTACGCGCGCCAATTCCTCGACCGGATGGACAAGCCGGACGTGGAAAGTATCGAAGGCATCCCGCCCACCATCGCCATCGACCAGAGCCGGCCGGTGAAGACGTCGCGCTCCACGGTCGGCACCATGACAGAGCTCCACGACCATCTGAAGCTTCTCTTCTCCAAGATTGCGGTGCTTCATTGCCGCGGCTGTGACCGCGTCGTGGAAAGAGACACGGCCCAGTCGGTCTCCAGGAAACTTTCATCTTTGGCCGAGGGCTCGCCGCTGGTCGTCACCTTTCGGCTCGCCGCCCCTTCGCTTTCCTGGGATGAAATCAAAGCCGGACTGCAGCGCGCCGGCTTTCACCGGCTGCTCTGGCATCAATCGATTCGTGAACTCGAGGAGTTGACCGAAACCCCGTCACACAACGAACCACTGGATATTGTCGTGGATCGTATTGCCTATCGGCCGCAGAACAAGAAAAGAATTTCGGATTCATTGGAGCAGGCCTTTCATTACGGCAAGGGCCGACTAAACTTATTCCTGCCCCAAGAGGGTTGGCGTCGGGAACCCTTCAGCACTCATCTGCATTGTCCTCACTGCGACCTGACTTATCGCGATCCAACGCCCAACCTCTTTTCGTTCAATAGCCCTTTGGGCGCGTGCGAAACCTGCCGGGGTTTCGGCCGGGTGATCGACATTGATCTGGATCTCGTCATTCCCGACCCTGGCAAATCGCTGGCCGACGGGGCCATCAAGCCTTGGGTTACCAAAGCTCGGCGAACGCGCCGTCTGATGGAATTCTGCGAGCGCAAACACATTCCGACGAAGAAACCGTTCGGCGAGCTTACAGCAAAACAAAAGCACCTCATCATTGAAGGCGACGGTGAGTTCAAAGGGATTCGCGGCTGGTTCCGCCGCTTGGAACGCAAGAGCTATCGAATGCATGTCCGCGTTTTTTTATCGCGCTACCGCGCCTATCTGATTTGTCACGACTGTCAGGCAAGCCGCCTCAAACCTGACGCCTTGCACTACCGCATTGCCGGCAAGAACGTCGCTGAAGTGAACGCCATGAGCGTCGGTGAAGCGCACAAATTTTTTAACGAGCTGAACCCAACGGGCGCCACGGACCAAATCGCGGGCCTGATTCTTGACGAGATTCGAAGACGTCTGGGCTATCTGGTGGGAGTGGGCTTGGAGTACTTGACCTTGGACCGTCAGTCACGGACCCTTTCGGGTGGAGAGCTCGAGCGCGTCGATCTGACGACAGCGATTGGCTCATCATTAGTGAACACGCTTTACGTGCTCGACGAGCCCTCTATCGGGCTTCACCCGCGCGACAGCCGTCGTCTCGTTGAAATCCTGCATCGTCTAAGATCGAATCAAAACACCGTGGTCGTCGTCGAGCACGATCCCGAGATCATCAAAGAGAGCGATTTTATTATCGACCTGGGTCCAAAGGCCGGCGAGCAAGGCGGCCAGGTGATGTTCGCCGGGCGTTACGAATCGCTCCTCAAAGATGAGAAGTCACTCACGGCCGCATACTTGACTCGACGAAAGATCATTCCATTTCCCTCCCGGAATCGTAAGCCTTTGTTGCAACGGTCGATCAAGATCCGGGGCGCTCATGCCAACAATCTTAAGAATATCGACGTGGAAATTCCCCTGGGTCTCATGGTCTGCGTAACCGGCGTCTCGGGATCGGGAAAATCGAGTCTCGTCGACGAAGTTCTCTATCGAAATCTGAAGAAGCTCAAAGAATCTCCGGCCGCTAACGTCCTCCACTGCGCCAAGATCGAGGGGGCTGACAAAGTTTCCGAGGTCATTCTCGTAGATCAATCGCCCGTCGGCACCACGCCGCGGTCGAATCCGGCCACCTACATGAAAGCTTTCGACGGCATCCGCCGCCTGTTTGCCGCCGCCGATCTCTCACGTCTGCGCGGTTACACGCCCTCGACGTTTTCTTTCAACGTCGAAGGCGGTCGCTGCGAAACCTGCCGAGGCGAGGGATTCGAAAAAGTTGAGATGCAATTTCTTTCCGACGTCTACACCTCCTGCCCGGAGTGCCATGGCAGCCGCTTCCGCGAAGAAATTCTGGAAGTTACGTACCGCGGTAGGAATATCCGGCGGATTTTGGATCTGACCGTGACCGAAGCTCTCGAATTTTTCAAAGACACTGCTGAAATCAAAGATGGCCTTTATCCATTGCGGGCGGTTGGATTGGACTATATCCGGTTGGGCCAGCCGCTGACTACGCTTTCCGGCGGCGAGTCCCAACGGCTGAAATTAGCCGCCCACATGGCCAAAGGCAAAAAAGCCGGCACGCTCTTTATCTTTGACGAACCCACCACTGGTTTACACTTCCATGATATCGAGCGCTTGCTTTGGGCGTTTAATGAACTCATCGATCAGGGCCATTCCATCCTCGTGATCGAACACAACATGGAGGTTGTCAAATGTGCCGACCACATCATTGACCTTGGGCCTGAAGGCGGTGGCGGCGGCGGTTGTGTGGTGGCTACCGGAACACCCGAACAATTGGCGCAGGTGGAAACCTCTCACACCGGCTTTTACCTTCGGCCCTACCTGCAAAACCAAACCGCAACACCCTTCGCTCCTCGCTTAGCAAAGGATTTAACGGTTCAAGAGTGGAAAGAGCCAATAGAAAAAGAAAACGCCATCACCATCGTCGGCGCCAAAGAACATAATCTTAAGAACATCAGCCTTAATATCCCGCGGGGTCGCTTCGTCGTGATCACTGGCCTGAGCGGTTCCGGGAAGTCATCCTTGGCCTTCGATATTATTTATGCCGAGGGACAGCGGCGTTACATCGATAGCCTCTCCGCCTATGCGCGGCAATTCCTCCAGGTGATGGCGCGGCCTAATGTGGATTTGCTTGCCGGCATTCCGCCTACCGTCGCCATCGAACAGCGACTGAGCCAGGGCGGGAAGAAATCCACCGTTGCCACCGTCACGGAGATCTATCATT
>DASQUN010000220.1:0-3598 GCA_035641275.1 Candidatus Udaeobacter sp.
GCCTGTCAGTGAGCGGCTTTTCAGCGTCCACGCCTTCGGTCACAAATTCCTGCGTCGCCACGCGCACGCGCAAACATTGGTCCATGCCGTTGGTCCGATGAGAAATGGCCGCGGGAACAAGCGCGATTTCTCCGGGCTCCAGCTCGACAACGCCGCATTCGCTTTCGATTTTCGAACGCCCGCAGAACTGCAAATAGACGACGTCATGATCGGCGGCGCGAGTGAGCTGCGCCTCCCGCCCGGCGATATATTCGGTCGCCACGCGTAAACTATCGCCCTCGAAGACTGTAACTCGCGCGCGGTTACCTGAGAGCGGCGTGCTCCTCAGTAAATCGAAAGGGCGAATCCTTGGCACCGTCCGCTGTCCATACGGGCTGTGCCGATGACCGCGCTCTCGTCCCGTTCCATCCAGATATGTTCAGCCGGTTCTCTATGCGTCATAAACTCCCGTATTTTTTTTGCCATCTTGTACCTCCTACGGGTTAAACGAATTGACCAAAGAAGATGCCCAATCCATTACACCGAAGTGCTGTATGGTTACAACTTTGGCTTCCAGCCTTTCTTGAGCTCAGCGTAGATTCTTTTGATGATGCTGTAGTCGTAGAACTTCGATGGATCGGGAACATTCGCGGCTTTTATCAATTCGGCGCGCGTCAGGATTTCGTCCTTCAACACATCGTCCGCCACCGAGCCTTCATCGGTCATACTCCTCAACGCCGTCTCATAATCGACCGACAGGGCTTCCGGCGGCAAGGGCGTATGCTTGGACACCATCGCGATCGTGGGCTCCTTATAACGGCGCGCAAATTCTCGGCCTTTCGCCAGTGCGCGCAGAAACCGCTCGACCATCGCGGGCTGGTCGGCCAACAGTTTGTTTGACACCGCGACACCGTTCCAAACGAGTTGGATTTCCTTGCTGATATCAGCGACAGTGTTCGCGCGAATCGATCCGATCTGCGTGATATCTCTCGGCGTCAGCGGTGCGGCATCGACCGAGCCGGAAAGAAATGCCGGGAATCGCGCTTCGCTTCTTACGGCAATGAAAAGAAACGACTTCGGATCCAGCCGGTATTTCTTGAGAAGCAGCAACGTGGCCAGATGGCCGGTGTCCCCGAAAGTGTTGATGGCGATTTTTTTGCCGATTAGGTCTTGGAGCGTTTTGATCTCAGGCTTGTTCGAAAGCAATTTGTACGTGGGGCGGGATTGATTGGTATAAATAATTTTCACCGGACCGCCGCGCAGCGCCGCGCTCAGCGCCGATCCCGCCGACGAGCTGAAGTCGATCTGACCGGACAGCAAAGTCTGAGTCGCAGACCCTCCGCCGGACCTGATGATCTTAACGTTGAGCCCTTCCTCAAGGGCGTAGCCTTTCTCGATGGCCACGACATGGTCCATGTAGGCCGCGCCGAGCGACGCATAGGAGACGGTGATCTCTTCGGCGAGCGCAGTTCCGCAATAGATCAAACAGATAACCGCAAATGAACTGCCGCTCCATTTGTGCATGACGGTCCCAATCTTTTCTGTTGCTAAACCGCGGAGAAGTTGCAACAGGGCAGTAAACTTTGGGGTGACAATTTGGAATCTAGTGGCATGAGCGGAGAGTTGTCAAGACAGTAGGCATTCCCAGGATAACAGACGAGCTGCGGAATAGAGCCAAAAAAAATCGTTACGGGTTTCGGGTGTGCGCTGAACTCAAGAACAGTAAATTTATCGACGGCCGCGTCACAAGACTTGACAAGCAAGCTTTCAAGAAAATTCAGTGGAGAGGCGTACATCAATGATGCATGCAACATACGCGATCAATTTATGCGCCTATCCCATCAACATTTTTGGCTCTCTGTCTTCGTTAAACGCGTACGCGCGCTCTGTACCATCCTCTTTTTCACGATTCTTGGCTTGCACGGCGCTTCCAAGTCGAGTACAGTTGGCGAGCTCGTAGGTTTCTCGTATGTGGACCAGAGCAATCATTTTTGCCCTCGGTTTGGCAATTTGTGGAACTTACGGTTGCGCGCCGGTTGTTATCTCCTCAGCGCGTAACTTTCACGCACCGCAGCAACTAGAATCCAGCCAAAGTTCCGAAACTGTTCTGTCACAGCCACCGATTGAAGCGCCGTTAGAGGAATCCATCTTCGCTCTGGTTGAGGAACAACAACCAGAGTCCTCCCCGGTGGTTTCCCTTCCTGTCATAGAATTGCGGCTGCGAACTGCGGAAGAGAAAAGCGAGGGGCCTGAGGTCCGGGAGAAACCGGCAAAGACCCAGAACGTCTCTCCTTCGGTATCACAAAGAGTCTCGCGATCGCGCGCCGACGATCACCTTCTCGAGCTCCTCGAGAAGGATCTCAAAAAAGCCGTTGAACAGACGCTCAAACGCCGCCGACTCGAGTTCTCCAGAGCCGTGGTACAGAATGCCAGAGTCCGCTACTTCATTAATTACTATTCCAAGAACCAGAGAGAACATTTCGCCAAAGCCTTGGCCCGCTCCGGCAGATACTTTCCGATGATTGCCAAAACTTTGCACGAGGAGGGACTGCCCGAGGAGCTCGCCTATCTCGCCCTGATCGAAAGCGAGTTTTCTCCGCAAGCGTCCTCGCCCGCAGGCGCCGTCGGCCTTTGGCAATTCGTTCCCAGCACGGCGCGCAAGTACGGTTTGAAGATGGACTCCTGGGTGGACGAGCGCCGTGATCCGATAAAATCGACCCGCGCGGCAGCTGCCCATCTTAAGGAGCTGCACGGCTACTTCGGTCGATGGTATCTGGCCACGGCGGCATACAATGGGGGCCAAGGAGCCATCAACAGAGCGATGCAGAGTGTCGGCGCAAAGGATTTTTCAGCACTAACGGAAAAAGCCAACCTGAGCGATGAAACACGCAACTTTGTCCCTCGATTTGTGGCGGCCGCGCTGATCGCCACGGATCCGAAAAAATATGGATTCGAGGATGTCATCTATGAAACGCCGCTAGAGTACGAAGAAGTCGAAGTGCACGGATACTTGCAGTTGGCCACGGTGGCAGAAATCGCGGGTACCGATGGTGAGAGTATCAAAGCACTCAACCCGGCGCTTCTGCGAGGTCACACCCCGCCAGGAGAAGACAGCTTTTTAGTGAAGGTTCCGGCGGGACATGCGCAGGTTTTCGCGCAAGCGTATCAGAGGTCGCGAGAAACCCACTCGACGCAAATGGTCACACATGAAGTGCAACGAGGAGAAACTATTTTCTCTATCGCGCGCCGGTACGGGCAAAAAGTGCGTTCTTTAATGGAACTAAACGGCCTGACAGATTCACGCTTGCGGGTGGGTCAAAAACTGATGGTCATTCTCACTGGGCTTCGCGGCACGCTCAGATGAGCCGTCGCTTACTTTCTCTTCTCCATCGAAACGTAGTTTCTTATATCCGCACCCAAATAGACCTGCTTCGGACGCGCTAGTTTCTGGTCCGGGTCGGTCAACATTTCTTCCCATTGAGCAATCCATCCTGACGTACGCGGGATCGCGAATAAAACCGGAAACATGTCCATCGGCAAACCCATGGACTGGTAGATCAACCCCGAATAGAAATCAACGTTGGGGTAGAGCTTGCGTTTGATGAAGTAGTCGTCCTGC
>DASQUN010000221.1:0-3734 GCA_035641275.1 Candidatus Udaeobacter sp.
TGTCCGGCGGGGATTCTGCGACCGGTCAAGATTGTGTCGAAAAAAGGCACAATCGTGGACGCCGCATGGCCGGGGGGAGCAGCCAAAGCGACAACCGCGGGTAGTTTCGTTACCACTACGGCCGCTAGCGCATGCCTGGCCAAGATGCTTGACGCCAGTGACAGCCACTGTTCGCGGCTCATGGCCTGCTGGAACGGCGCCTCGGGACAACAGGAGTTGTTCGGCGTCGATCAGCGCGGCCAACCATTCGGCTCCACCATGCTCGACGGCATGGCGGGAGGAAGCGGCGCCCGTTATGACCGCGACGGCATCGACACCGGCGGCTTTGTGCGCTCGCTGGGGTGCGCGATCGCCAACGTCGAGACCTATGAGTTTCGCTATCCTCTCCTCTATCTCTACCGCAGGCAGGAACCCGATACGGGCGGGCCGGGAAAGTTCCGCGGCGGCGCGGCCATAGGTCTGGCCATGACGCCGCACGATGTCGAGGAAATTCCCACCTGCGTGGTTCATGGCTGCGGCATCGAGCAGCCGGCTTCGGCGGGAATCGCCGGCGGTTATCCGGGAAGCACCACGCAGTTCAACATTCGACGCAACACCTCCGTGCAAGAGCAGTTGCAGCGCGGCCAGATTCCGCTCGACTTTGACGCGCTGGATGGTGAGCTCGAGCCCAAGTTAAGCGAAGACACTTTTCTTAACAAAGGGGATGTCTTTGAGCGGGTGGCTTGCGGCGGCGGCGGTTTTGGCGATCCCTTAGAAAGAGATCCCGAGTGGGTCAGGAGCGATGTGCAACAAGGTCTCGTGAGCCGGCGTTGCGCGGAGGAAATCTACGGGGTAGTGTTGCGGGCCGAATCCAGCATCGTGGACGACGTGAGAACGAAACAAAAAAGGGCCTCCATTCGCGCTGAACGGGCGCGTTGAGACCGTCGTAAAGCGTATATGTTTTCCAAGCAAACCCTGATGGTAGGGTGCTGCGTTCTCCACCTATCCTTTTTGGGCTTCGGCTCCGGCTATTCTCAAACCAGGCTCATCCAGGCGATTCCGACCAAAAGTTTCGGATTTCTTCCGCTGTTCGTTGCTCAGGAGAGAGGTTTTTATCAGGGCGAGGGCCTGGAGATTTTGGCGCCCATCATGAAAATGTCCCCGAGCGTGGCGGCGCTCATTTCCGGCGAGGTGCATTTTGCCGCCGCGGATTCGGCTATGCGCGCCGCTTTGACCGGGGCGCCGGTGAAGGCGTTGGTTTTTTATTACGACCGTCCAACTATGCTTTTCGTTGGGCGCCCTGAGATTCGCTCGGTGCGCGATCTCGAGGGGAAAAATATTGCCATCCTGAGTTACGGCAGCGCGGTGGATTTTGCCACCCGCCAGATCTTGAGAGCCCATGGATTGGCGGATAGAGACTACACGCTTGTGCCAATGGGTCCCGAGCCACAGCGGATTCTGGGATTGGCCAATGGACTCGTGCACGCGTCCTTGCTCAATCCCGACGGCGCAGCCATCGCTGAAAGCCAGGTGGAAGGATTGAAGCTGCTTGCCTCTTTCGGCGATTTACAGAAGGTGCCCTTTTCCGGGTTCGCCGTGAGCGATCGCTTCCGTTCCGGAAATCCGGAGACGGTGCGAAAATTTCTTCGCGCCACCCTGAAGGCATTAATGCTCACCCGCGATCAACCCGAGGTGGCTGCGCTCGTGGCGGAGAAAGCACTCGGTATGGATAGAAAGGCGGCGCTCTCGGCGGTGCGCGCCATTGTTGGAGCGATTAGCGCAAAAGACCCCGGGGGCTTTAGCGAGTCTGGGATGCGCGCCTGGATCACGGATAACGCAACCACTGCAGGACGGAAAATCGATGAAGTCAAAATATCCGAACTGGCCGATCTCCGTCTGTTGCGCGAAGCTCAGCGCGGATTGGGCATCCACTGCGAAGGAGGATACGAATGCGGAAAATAGTGCTGATTGGAAAAAGAGAAACAAAGAAAGCGGAAAATCGAAACAAGAAAAGAGCTCGCGGCGAGCTACAGGCGAAGGACACCTGGTATCCGCGCCTGATGAAAGATCTCGAAAAAATGAACCATCGGGCCGAAACGGGAAAGATTGTGGTTCGCGCCAAAGCGACGCCGTGGATGCAGAACCGAAACGCCAAGGTGCGTTACTATTTCATGCCTTACAAGACCGACACGGCGCTGCAAACCATGCAGGCGTTCGAGCATGTCATCTATCGCCATTCCGGCAAGCATCGTCATCAGGGTGGTCTGGCGATTTTCGTTCTCGAAGGCTCGGGCTACACCGTCGTTGAAGGCAACCGCTACGACTGGAAAGCCGGCGATCTGATATTGCTGCCGATAAGGCCGGGCGGAGTGTCGCATCAGCATTTCAACGCCGATCCCAAGAAGCCGGCGCGCTGGCTCGCTCTTATTACGAATACCTATCGGCCGCACTTGGGCTATGAAATCGTGCAAATCGAAGATTCGCCCGATTGGAAAGGAAGCTGGGAGAAAAGCGTGAAAGCATAAAATGTTTAAAAAGTTCAAGACGGTCAAACCGTTCAACCCGAATCCCGCAGTTCCGGCCGACGCGATGAGCGAGGAGCAAACCTTCCGTACCGAAGTCAATGGGTCTCTGCCTCTGAGCGGACATCAATCATCGGTGGTTCAAGATGAAATGTAAGGTTTACAATGGCGAAGTGCGAATTAGCGAAAAGGACTTTGAAACTTTACAGTCGGGTGCCTTCGCTACTCCAGGTTTGCTCCTCGCTCAAGGGCCCGTAGGTTTAACTGCGGAATCCGGGTTCAAAGCGTTGAAACGGCTGACGGAGGAGAGCAGATGAAAAATCAAGGCAACCTGCTGGATGCCCTGTTCGAGCTGAGAGACCGCTACCGCGAACAGGCGGAGCGCGGGATGAAAATAGTCCGCGGCGATGATCTGCCCTGGGAAATCAACCGACAAGGGAAAATGCGCTGGTACCTGCATCCGGCGAAGAATGACACGGTGATTCGCAGTCTGATGATCTATGTCCAGGAAATCGAGCCGGGCGGACATTCCGGAAAAGAGGCTTCGCCCGGTGGCATTGTTCATTACATGCTCGAAGGCAAAGGATATGTCGTGGTGAACGGCAAGAAGCACGCATGGGCCAAGGGCGATTGTGTAGGACTGCCGATTCTTTCACGGCCGGTGGAATACCAATTTTTTAACACGGACAAGAAAAAGCCGGCGCGCTATATCGCGGCTACGCCGAATCTCTTCGAAGTGCTCGGCGTAGACATGGGCACACGGTTCGAGCAGCTGGAGTCGGCGTCGGTATTTGCAACACAGAACAGCATTGGAAAAGAGCAGTTCGGAAAATAAACGGTCGCGAATGAGCCATGACACACTGGTCATTGAAGGGTAAGCCTTGAACATTGAACGATAAAAGCGGAGCGCTAGATGGTTCGTCACATACGCGTTGTAATTTTGCTGTTATGCCTTGGGCTGGGCTGGGAATGCGTGCTCGCGCAGCAGCTAAAAAAGGAAATCAATTTGATCGAGGGCATTTCCTCGCCCGATTTCGGTTATGTGGCGTCTTATATTGCGCGGGCCAAAGGGTTTTTGGCCAACGAAGGGGTCGACTTAAAGATCGTGGTCATGCGCGCCACGGTTTCGGTTCCCGCCCTGGTCAGCGGCGAGATCCAGTTCGCGGTGCATGGCTCGGCGATGACGGCGGCGATGCGAGGCGCGCCGCTAAAGGCGGTTTTTTTCACCTACAA
>DASQUN010000222.1:0-3142 GCA_035641275.1 Candidatus Udaeobacter sp.
AAAGACAACGTCGATCATGTGCTTGTCGGTCCCAACGGTGTTTTTGCCATCGAGACCCAAAATTACTCGGGTTGTGTGAAGTGTGAAGAAGAGCAGTGGTTCGTCAAGGGGTAGGCTATCCGCAGTCTCAGCAAGCAAGCCAAGCGGAATAGCATGGCCGTACGGAGCAGCATCGGCAGTTTGTTCACGGGCTCACAGACGAGCATTCCATACGTCGTCCCTCTGCTGGTGTTTGTGAGCTCTCATACCAGACTCAAGCTCCTTAAGCCTACAGTGGCGGTTTTGAAACTTGCCGAACTGGTAGCGTTCATTCGCGAATCAGACACCAAGCGGCCAATCACTCCAAACGAAAAGCGCGCCATCGTTTACCACCTTCAGTCTCTCCAGCCCACATTTAGAGAACTCGCAGATCAAGGAGCCATCGCAAATGACGACTTGTACGGAGTTACATAAGATCGTTTCGACGTTTCAGGAATTCTCGAAGCGTGCAAGTTTCACAATTGCGTCCTTTGCCTCGTATCACCTGGCGGTAGGCGCACCCTCCTTGACCCAGTCGCTTTGCTCGATGTTCTTGGCGCTTTGCCATTTGATGCATGAACACGCTTCACGAGCACGATCACATTTTTTGCCGTTCCTTAAATGAATGCCTAGCCCATCGGTCGCTTCGTTAGGACAATTGTGTCGTGACTTCTCGCCTCCTGCTTCGCCGCGGTTGGATCGTTAGTAACGCACGGTTCGGTCGGTTTGAGTCGGGAAGGATGGCGCTTGGTCCATCACGCGGCTGTTCATTCGCAGTCCGGATGGCCGCATTCACACTCATCGGCGCTGGACGTCCCAGCATTCGCGCATTGCTGGCTGCAGAAGTTTTCGCCTCCCTTGGAAACGCCTTTTCCCGGTTCAACCTCACAATTGCATTCCGGATGAGCGCAATAATCTTCCGCCATGGCTATTCACCTCCTCTGTAAGATACCCAGGCAATAGGCAGTTATCGTGCCATGGCCAGACCGGCACGATAACGGTCATTTGTTTCAGTATTAGGAAGAATCGCCGCTCCAAAAGCCTCGTGTGTCTTCTTTTCAGGACAGGAAGTTGAGAAGGAGCAGTCCGGGTTTTCTCATGAGTCCCAATCAGACAAAGACTCGGTCCTATTCCTTCAAACCAGTCACGTGAGATCCCGTCGCCTTGCGAAACATCATCCCGTGCGATTGATCTCTCCGGGTTGCGGTGCCTCAACCCCTGCTGTCTTTCGCCGTGAAGCGATTCTGCGAACACGCGGAAGATCACGTTGCCATTAACCCCTGACAAAATTACATAGCTACGCCAGAAATCATCTTTGTCGATCCGCCGAGCTTGAAAAGTGCCTGTGAAATGCCTATTGTCCTATCGCATTCCATGGGCGCGTGCCGTGGCCACGCGCTGTTTCCCTCTACAGCGTGGCGAGCCGCCGTCGATTGTTTCGCTGGTGACGCGATCGCTCAATCGCTCATGGGGAAGAATATCAGATAGATGACGGGCGCCCGCTCGTTTGTGTTCGGTCAATCAAATTATGATCCCGTTGCATCGATTCGCAACGACCCGGACGTCCACATCGGGGAGGACTGTTATGAGCGTACGCTCCTTAGCCCTACGAACCCTTCTGTTTGCCGGAATCCTCGGCACGCTGCCGGTTGGGGTGGCGTTCACGCAGCAGCCGCAAGAACAACCGTCAGGCCAGCCTGCCGCGCCGGCTGGAGAATCCCAAGTGCCTGAGCCACCTAAGAAGGAAAAGCCGGCGCCGATCATGCAGCCAGAGCCGACCACGGTGCCCGGGCGTCCGGATATTCCCAATGCCGAAGTAGCGAAAAAGTTACGCACGGTTCCGCCGCCGCCGTTTCCGGTACCGCCGGACAAGCTGCCCGTCGCGCAACTCAAAGCGCCTAAAGGCTTCAAAGTTGAGGTTTATGCCAGCGGAATCGCGAATGCGCGCTCGCTCCGGCTCGGTGACAAAGGGACCGTGTTCGTCAGCAACCGTCAGCTCGACAAGGTCTATGCCATCGTCGAGCGAAACGGCAAACGCGAGGCGAAGGTCATCGCGTCCGGGATGGATCGTCCGAATGGGCTCGCCTTCCATAACGGCGCGCTTTACATCGCCGAAGGCACCAGGATCTCGAAGCTCGAAAGGATCGAGGACAACCTCGACAATCCGCCGAAGCCCGTCGTCATCTACGACGACCTGCCCAATCATCAGTCGCACGGCTGGAGGTACACTGCCATCGGCCCGGACAACAAGCTCTACATCAACGTCGGCGCGCCGTGCAATATCTGCATCCCGCCCGAGGAAAACGCACAGATACGCCGCATCAACCTTGACGGCAGCGGCGCGGAAGTGATCGCGCGCGGCGTCCGCAACTCGGTCGGCTTCGACTGGCACCCGGTAACGAAGGATCTCTATTTTACCGACAATGGCCGGGACTGGCTGTCGGAGGACCTGCCCGAGGACGAACTCAACCGCGTCACCAAGGTCGGCCAGCATTTCGGCTTCCCGTACTGCCATCAGGGTAACTTCACGGACCGCGAGGTCGGTTGGGGCCGCTCGTGCGACGAGTTCATCAAGCCGGTCGCCTTACTCGGCCCGCATACTGCGGCGCTCGGCATCCGCTTCTACACGGGCCGCATGTTCCCGGCCGCTTACCGTCACGCCATCTTCATCGCGCGGCACGGTGCCTGGAACAGGACGAAGAAGATTGGTGGCGACGTGGTGGTCGCAAAGCTGAACAAGGACGGCACCGTGAGGTCGGTCGAGCCGTTCCTCACCGGGTTCCTCCAGAACAACGAGTACGTGGGTCGGCCGGTCGACGTGCAGGTCATCAAGGACGGCTCGCTCCTGGTTTCGGACGATTACGCGGGCGCGGTCTACCGGGTCACCTACGGCAGCGAGGGTGTTGCCAAGCGTTGAGCCGTCATCAAGTTGAGAGGGCCCCGAGCCCTCAACTTCTTCCTGCTCGACATCTTTCGATCGAATGGAGATGCGATGCGCAGCTTCGTAATAGCAGCGCTGCTCTCGCTGGCACCGCTACCGGTTTCAGCGGCTTCGCTCGAGGAGCGGCTCGCTCCCTGCCTGGCCTGTCATGGCGCTAAGGGGCAATCGACAATCCCCGACGTG
>DASQUN010000223.1:0-6392 GCA_035641275.1 Candidatus Udaeobacter sp.
GCTGGCTCTAACCTGCCGCCTGAGGCGGAACGGCCGGTTCTGGCTCCTGTCTCTTCGATCATGGGCGAAATCATGTTCATTAGTCTGACGAGCGATAAGCATTCTCCCATGGAGCTTCGTTCCTCGGCCGATTGGGTGATCCGGCCGCGGCTTCTTTCTGTTCCAGGAGTCTCCCAAGTCATGCCCATCGGTGGGGACACTAAGGAGTACCAGGTGATCATCTCCCCAGAAAAATTGGCCGCATCAGGGGTCAGCCTGAGCCAGTTAATCGCGGCAGTGAAAGGCACCAATCAAAACACCTCGGCAGGGTTTTACGTCGAAGGCGGCCAGGAATATCTGATCCACGGGATCGGCAGGGTTAGCCGGATAGAAGATATTGCAAACACTGTAGTTAACCTCAATAACGGCCGCCCGGTGCTTGTGAATCATCTGGCCGATGTGCGCATCGGTCCGGCAATCAAGCGCGGCGAGGGATCAGCTCAAGGCAAGTCGGCAGTGATTCTCGGTCTTCAAAAGCAGCCAGGGGCCAACACTTTGACCTTGACCCAAGAGTTGGATCGCACGCTCGATGAGATCCAAAAAACGCTTCCAGCAGGCATGGAGATCAACCGGCATATCTTTCGCCAGGCGGATTTTATCCAAGTCTCTATAGAGAACGTCGTTGACGCGCTGCGCGATGGGGCGATCGTCGTCGTTGTGATTCTGCTGGTTTTTCTCATGAATTTTCGCGCCACGTTAATAACGCTGCTTGCTATACCTCTTTCCATGCTTGTCGCCGTGCTGACCCTGAAATTTTTCGGCGCCACGATCAATACAATGACTCTGGGCGGGATGGCGATTGCCATCGGGGCACTGGTCGATGACGCCATCATCGACGTCGAAAACGTTTTTCGTCGGCTTCGGGAAAACGCCAAGCTTGAACCGAACCTACGCCAGAACCCCCTTGCGGTAACGCTCAGGGCCTCGCTGGAGATCCGGACTTCCATCACTTTCGCCACCTTCATCATCATGCTCGTTTTCGTTCCGCTCTTTTTCTTGAGTGGTGTAGAGGGGCGGCTGTTGACACCTCTTGGAGTTGCTTACGTGGTCGCGCTTTTTGCCTCTCTGATTGTAGCGGCCTCGGTAACCCCTGTGCTCTGCTCTCTGCTTCTTCCTCAGTCCAGGGGAGTCGCCGAGGGAGATGAAAGCCCCGTGGTCCGCCGCCTGAAAAGCGCTTATCGAAGCATTCTTGCCGTCGTTCTGCAACGTCCGAAACTGATTATCGGCGTTGCTTTCATTTTGTTTCTAATCACCCTGGCTACACTCCCGTTCATGGGCCGGGCGTTTCTCCCGGAGTTTAACGAGGGCACGCTCACGATCAATGCCGTCACTTTGCCGGGCACTTCGCTGGAAGAATCGAACCGGCTTGGACAGATGGTGGAATCTATCCTGCTGTCTTTTCCCGAAGTGAAATCCACCGCGAGAAGAACCGGGCGTGCGGAGCTGGACGAGCACGCTCAAGGCGTCGAGGCGGCGGAGATCGACGTCGGCCTCAAGATGCAAAAGCGGTCCAAAGAAGAATTTCTTCAGGAGCTGCGGCGCGCTTTGACGGCCGTACCGGGGATGAACATTACCATTGGCCAGCCGATTTCCCATCGCATCGATCACATGCTCTCCGGTACGCGGGCCAATATCGCCGTTAAGATCTTTGGCGACGATTTACGCCGACTTCGAACCGTCGCTCAGCAAGTGCGCGGTAGCATGGCGAAGATCCCTGGTGTTGTGGATCTCTCCATCGAGCAGCAGACGGATATTCCTATTCTTCGAGTTCAGTTCGATCGGGAGCGCATCGCCCGGCTCGGACTTAAGATCGAAGAAGTTGCCGAGGCGGTCGAGACCGCCTTTCTCGGAAAGGCCGTCTCTCGCGTGCTCGAGGGGCAGAGGAGCTTTGATCTTGTCGTGCGCGCCGAAGAGGCGAACCGGCAAAACCTCGAAGCCATCCGAGCCACCCTGATCGATACTCCTCTCGGCGGCAAGGTGCCTTTGGCTCTGCTGGCGGAGGTAAAAAAGGACTTGGGTCCCAACACCATCAGCCGCGAGGACGTGCAGCGAAAGATCGTTGTTAGCTCCAATATCGCCGGTCGGGATTTACAAAGTGTGGTGCGGGACATCCAGCAAAATGTGACCAAGAACGTTCCGTTGCCTAAAGGATACTATGTCGAATACGGCGGCCAATTTGAAAGCGCCGAGGAGGCTTCGCAAACGATCGGCCTTCTAAGCGTGCTTGTCATCGGCGGCATCATACTCTTGCTCACCGCGGCGCTCCGTTCGCTTCGCGACGCCTTGATCATTCTGGTCAATTTGCCGCTAGCGTTGATCGGTGGGATCTTCGGCATCTTTTTGTCGGGAGGCGTCTTGAGTGTCGCTTCGTTGATCGGGCTCATCACACTTTTCGGTATCGCCGCCAGAAACGGCATCATGATGGTTTCGCACATTCGTTATCTCATGGAAGAAGAAGGAGAGAGTTTTGAAGGCGCTGTTGAACGAGGTGCGCTGGAGCGCCTCTCGCCGATACTGATGACGGCCTTGTGCGCCGGCTTGGCACTACTGCCCTTGGTTCTGCGGGGCGGCGAGCCAGGCAGCGAGATTCTCACGCCCATGGCCATTGTGATTCTGGCTGGGCTTTTTTCCTCAACGGCTCTCAACATGATTGTGGTTCCCGCGTTGTACTTGCGGTTTGGCCGTCCTGTGGCGGAGAAGGGGGTAGCACTGTGACTTTACAAAGAATCCTTTTTACGTTCATTCTGTGTTTTATTTTGATGGCAACGGCCGCGAACGCGGCGGAAACTTCCCTCGACCTGCCGACGGCTCTGCAACACGCGTTTCGCGAGAACCCCGATCTCAAAGCCAAACGGCATTCCCTAGGAATCGCACAAGGACGCGCCCAGCAAGCCGGCTTGTTATTTCAAAATAATCCGCGCTTCAGTCTTGAAGTGGACTCGCCAGGGTCGGGAAGATTAGGCGAACTCAACCTCAATCTACTGCAGGAAGTCGAAATCGCCGGGCAGCGCGACCACCGCAATGAGGCGGCGGAAAAAAATCTGGCTCAGGCTAATCTGTCAGTTGATGACGCCGAACGCCTCCTGCGGCTGGAAGTGACGCAGGCTTTTTACAACCTTCTTGCCGTGCAACAAGCCATTACAGACTTGAAGGACGTTCTGGCTGGGCAGGAAAATCTACTACAGGCAGGACAAAGGAGATTTGACCGCGAGGACATCTCGATCTTGGATTTGAATACTCTTCGACTTGATCGTGACCAGGTTCGAAACGAACTGGCAAACAAGATGCGCGAACGCGTATCGATGGAAAAGCGGCTACGCCTGCTCCTGGGGTTTCAGCAGGACACACCCTTGGTGGCAGCCGGGGATCTGCTGCAGCTCATGACGAACACGAGCGGCACCATTCCCGATAGGCAGAGTCTTCAGGCGTGTGCCTCGGCAAACCGGCCCGATTTGAAGGCCGCAAAACTTGCGGTTGACGTCCGTGAGGCGGAGCTTCGCCTGGCCCAGGCCCGGAGAATTCCCAACATTTCCCTTGGACCTCGCTACAAGAGGGACAATCATGAGAATCTCTTCGGTGGTGAAATTGCGGTTCCCCTGCCTTTTTTTAACCGTAATCAGGAAGAAATAACTACGGCGCTCGCCAACCGCAACGTGAGCAAGGCTGAACTGGAAGGCCGGCTGTTGGCCGGGAAACAGGAGGTCGACTCAGTCTATACAAAGCTCGGGCTGGCAAAAGAAAAAATCGAAGCCTATGGAAAAACGTATTTAGGTGAGCTGGAAAAAATGCTGGCCCTGACCCGCAAGGCGTATGAAAGCGGCGAGATGACGATTTTTGAATTCAGCATCACTCGAGACCGCTTCACGCAGGCACGTTCACGGTTCCTGGACGCTGCCCTGGCTTACCTGCAAGCGATGGCTGAACTGGAGGCACAGGCTCCCGGTTGCTTGCAGTGAGCCTATTTTCAGACACGAGAGCATTTCCCAGTACATCCAATTCGCAGTATGGTGAAGGACGCAAGCGTCGAATTGAGCGCCTTTTAGCTAGAGGTCGATCGGATGCCGTCTATGTTCAATCGGACACATTCTCACACAAGCGATCAATCCCAAGAACATCATGGGACACAAAATCACACGCACGGCACGATAGACGCAGTGCTGCTGACCACAGAGCGCGGTATTTGGGCCGTCAAATGGTCGCTTATTGGCTTGGCTGCCACGGCTGTATTTCAGGCCATCATCGTTTTCTTTTCCTGTAGCGTGGCGCTGCTTGCGGACACGATCCACAACGTTGCCGACGCAGCAACGGCCATTCCTTTATGGATTGCGTTTGCCTTGGCGCGGCGACAGCCTTCCCGTCGCTTCACTTACGGTTATGGCCGTGTAGAAGACGTAGCAGGAGTCATGATCGTCCTGACCATCCTGTTCAGCGCAGTTGTGGCGGGCTATGAGTCGGTTAACCGTTTGTTTCGCCCCCAACCTGTTGAGTATCTGTGGGCAGTGGCGATAGCTTCCATCATTGGTTTCGCCGGCAATGAACTGGTGGCGATTTTCCGCATTTGGGTGGGCAAAGAGATTAACAGCGCCGCTCTCGTCGCCGACGGTTACCATGCGCGTGTGGACGGCTTGACAAGTTTAGGCGTGTTGTTCAGCGCGGTGGGTGTGTGGCTTGGTTATCCATTGGCAGATCCGATCATAGGCCTTCTGATCACGGTTGCTATCCTCCCCATTGTTTGGGAGTCGGGGAAAGCTGTTCTTACTCGCTTGTTGAACGGAGTCGATCCCGCGGTGATCGACGAAATTGTGCACGCGATGAGCGATGCCCAAGGCGTGCGTGACATAACCGAAGTGCGGCTCCGCTGGTCGGGGCATCGTTTACAAGCCGAAGTGAACATCGCTGTAGATCCCAAATCGTCGGTCGTAGAGGGACATGCGATAGCAATGGAAGCCAGGCACCAACTTTTGCATCATCTACCCTATCTCTCGAACGTCACCATCCATGTTGACCCCGAGAATCTCTCGGGAGAAGAACACCATCGGATCATTGAGCACACGCATGGAGACTTGGCCAACCACTCACATCGCTAATCAAGACAGCCACGGACCTACAATCGGTTTATGGATCAAACGCTTTCATCCCATTCAAACTGTTCTAGACCGCGCCATTAATCGTTGACAGAAAAACTGCATCCCGATATATCGGTTTTCGATAACGAAATGCAAAATAAAGTTAGCAAGGCGGAACACAACAGAGGAGACCAGGACCTTTACGCCGGCTTGATCCGCCTCCACATCCTTCATCACGCCTCCAAAGGGCCGGTTTTCGGACTATGGTTTATCGAGGAACTCGCCCGACACGGGTACAAGCTCAGCCCGGGCACTCTCTATCCGTTGCTGCACGGACTTGAGCGCAAAGGATATCTCCGGTCGACACAAAAACGTTCGGGAAAGATCTCGCGGCGAGTGTATCGGGCTACTCCTTTGGGCCGGAAGGCTCTGGCGGCTGCGCGAGACAAAGTCAGCGAGCTGTTTGGTGAATTATTGGAAGATCAGTGAAGTCTCGCCGGCTGAACAACATATAAGCGAGAGGGCTGATTTTTTCGGGAGGATCACGTGAAATACGCGGCTTATGCTTGGGGCATCGGAGCACTCTGTCTAATCGTAGTTGTTATCCTGCTTGTGAGGGTTTCCAGCTTGACGAGCGAACTCCAAGCCATGAACGAGCGAAACAACCGCGCCTTGACCGCTCTTCAAGAGTCTCTCAAGCACGTGCAAGCCGGACTCGCAACGGCAAAAGAATCGGTGCCAGGCTGGGAGAGTATATGACCACGATACAATTGCACGCGGGAAAACTCTGGTTTGCCGCCAAAGCATCAAATTGGGAACTAGCCGCATACGAACTGCATGAGATGGAGGAAACGATAGAGGCTGCTAAGAGGTTAAACGCAGAAAAAAATGGCGTCAAAATTTCGAACGTTCTCGACGCCGTCCTGCAGACTCAGGTTGCCCAATTGGCGCAATCCATCAAGCGCAAGAGCCAAACCGAATTCCAAAAATCCTATGACGAGACTCTAAGCGCGTGCAATGGATGCCACACCGAGTCCGGCCACAAATTTATTCAGGTTGTTCGTCCCAGCGCGCCGCCCATCACCAATCAGAAATGGGAGATATCACCCAAATAATAAAATCCCGAACCAAAAAGGAGGAACTTGAAGCATGACTCAACTGGACCAAGCTCAAAAAGATCAGCTGAAAGTCCTAATGGAGGAGTGTAAGCGACTTCAAAAACAGCTACAGGACATCCACAAAAAAACCGGTTACGAAGACCTCGAACATGGAGTGCTCGCACTTCAA
>DASQUN010000224.1:0-2344 GCA_035641275.1 Candidatus Udaeobacter sp.
CGGCATCCACCAGCGTCGCGAGCTGCGGCCGAACAAACTGCGGCAGCTCTGACTTTTTGGCTCCTGTGATTGCCGCAGGATTTTTTCGCGGCCGGGTCAGTTGTCGCCGGCCCTTGGATTCTGGCATTGCACCACCTTCGCTGATTTCTTCAATGTTGCGCGCGGATTTCACGCTTTCGGCCGCTGCCGTTCGATATCCCGAAATCGCCGTATTCGATAGGATGGTCTTCGACCTGAACCGCCAGTCGGCGCTCCTTTGGGTCAAGGCTGGGCCCCTTAGGCACTGCCCAGCGAGCCATGACACCCGTCCATCTCCAGCCGAAAATCATAATGAAGCCGGCTCGCCGCATGCTTCTGAACCACGAAAATCAGATCTCTCGCGGTCCGGATGGAATCTCTGCCCGGCGGTTCCGGAGTCTTCGAAAATTGCCTTTGCGGCGGTAAGCTTCTAGATTCATAGCGCGGATAGCCCATGTTGAGGCTCAACCGGGGCCGTTAGCTGGCTTTACGCCGGCGCGCCGGCTCCTCTTTTTTCTGCGCCTGCTTAACGCTTTGTTGCAGTAGATGCATGATGTCGATAACTTTGCCCTGTCGCTGGGGCCGTGGCGCCGCCTCAGCCGGCGCGACCGCCTTGGCTTGGCCGGACTGGACTTTTTTGTCGATGAGCTTCAAGAGATCGTCATGATACTCATCGCGATATTTGGCGGGATTCCACTCGCCGATCATCGATTCCAGCAGACGTTCGGCCATTATAAGCTCGCGCTCTGAAACAGCCGCACGCTTGGATCCGGTTTCAGGCACGTCGAGCGCCGAGGCATCACGCAACTCATGCGCAAAGCGCAACAGGTTCAAAATCAGCAGCGGTCCTTCGACCATTACGGCCGCCAAGTGCTCGCGCGTGCGGATCACGACCTTGGCAATTCCTACTTTGCCGGTTTTTTTCAGGACCTCGCGCAAGAGCGCATAAGCGCGCCGCCCGTTCTTGATCGGCTCTAAATAGTAGGGCTTGTCATAATAGATCGAGCTGATCTCGGTGGCGTCGACAAAATCCGTGATGGTAATCGATTGGGTCGATTCGACGTTCGCCCGCACAAAATCCTCATCCGTAAGCGCGACGTACTCCCCCTTCTCGTACTGGTACCCTTTGATGGTTTGTTCCCAAGGGACCTCTTGGCCGGTCTTTTCGTTGACTCGGCGATAGCGAACCCGCGAAAAATCTCGTTTGTCGAGGAGATCGAAATCCAACCGATCTGAGGTTTCTGCCGAATAGAGCGAAACCGGTATATTGACTAAACCGAAATCGATACTCCCCTTCCAAAGCGGTCGGGAAAGTGAGCGAGGCTTGCTTCGCCGCTTATTCTGCCGTTTGTTCTTCTGTGACTTGGATTTTCGAGCGGCCATTGAAATGTCTCAGCGGGTCAAAAGTATGACGATACGGGCTTTTTGTTTCTAGTCGTGCATGCTTCGTTCGTCCGATGCCTTACCTTAGCCGTGCGGCCACGGGTCTCAGGATCCCTCGTGTTATTGGACCGCCCTTTCCTTCTATTTCGTTGTCTGCGAGCCATCGCCATCTGCACACTTAGACGGAAGCGCTTTCTGCATGAATCAAACGCGGCTTGGCAACTGGTGGCCGTCTTTTCTCCTGCCTCAGAGTCGGCCGTTGTTTAACTCGGGTTGACTGCACATTGACGGGTTTACCGGTTTTAGCGGACCGGTAAAGCGCGCGGATAATCCGCACGTCGGCCAAGCCTTCTTCTCCGGACGGCTCCGGCTCGATGTCTTTCGCGATACAATCCGAAAAATAGAGCAGCTCCGGAGCGAATTGATCGCGTTTGGGAAAACTCCGCGCTCGCGTCTTGCCGTCGATCGTGAGACGGTGCCCGAGGGACATAGCGTATTCGTAGGCCGGATCCACGCGCAAGTCGCCGCGTGTGCCGATCACTTGATAAGACGCAACGTCGGCGGAGCCAAAACTGGAAGTAAAATGCGCAAGCCGTTGCTTGGGAAACCACAGAACGGTAGTGGTCATTTCATCGACTTCGTTGAAACGAGTGTCGGCTGTGGTTGCGCTGCAGCCGAAAACTTGCAACGGTTCGTCTTGAAAGAGGTACCGGGCCGCGTTGATGCAATAGATACCGAGGTCGTAAAGCGTGCCGCCGCCCAACTCCGCCCGGGTTCGAATGTTTCCGTGTCTGACCTTCATGCCAAAAACCGAAGTGAAGATGCGTGGCTCACCCAGCCTGCCGGACCTGACGGTCGCGATCGCCTCCAGGTTTGCCTCTTCGAAATGAAGCCGATAGGCGATCATTAACTTGACTCTGTTTTTGTGAGCCGCTCGGATCAT
>DASQUN010000225.1:0-14054 GCA_035641275.1 Candidatus Udaeobacter sp.
GCCCCCGGGCTAGATTTTGGATCGTGCTGTCCGGGTCCGGAATCGCATGGAGGGCCAGGCCCAGATCACTTCCTGCCTGTTGACGCACGGCCCATGCGAACTCGTCCGTCAGCGCAACCGGATCTTGCAGCAGCGCGGCCGCGCGCTTCGGCTCGCCGCGGCCGTGACTCAATAAGGCCAGTCTCGACGACGGCCCGTTGCTAATGAACCCCGCGGCAAAGTGCTCGGAACTGGCGGCCTGGATTCGCTCTGCCAGCTGACCGCAGCTGACATCTTCGTAGACAGCGACGGTCTTGTTCTGCTGGCGCAGGAGTTCGCCGACGACGTTTTCCATCGTTTGCTCGTCGGCCGCGAAGATCGCGTTTCCCAATAGTCCGCGAACTTCCGCTTCCACCGGCGCGATGAGCTTCATGGCTTCGTCTCTGTTCCCCGCTTTGGCGGCGATGCGAACGTCAACTTGACCAGGCAGAGCCAACACGCCCACTGTAGGATTGGTCGAATTAGCAATGAGGTGACCAATCTTATCGTCCACGGCGCTCTCGCCGATACCGACGACTTTCAACACGCGATAGTGGATCACTTCAGCCAGATTGAACTTTCGGCGCAGATAAGGCTCGACCTCGTTTTCGAACAGCCACTTCAGCTCCACCGGCACGCCCGGAAGGGAAAAGATCACACCGCGTGGATCTTCGACAATGAAGCAAGGCGCGGTGCCGTTGGGATTTCTAATCGGGATGGCTGCCTCAGGCATGTAAGCCTGCCGCCGGTTGTTCGGAGTCATGGTTCGGGCGCGGCGTCGAAAATGCTCTTCGACCTGCTCCAACAGCTTTCCATAGAACACGAGCTTGCGGCCGGTGACTTCAGCGATGATCTCGCGAGTCAGATCGTCTTGGGTGGGGCCCAGTCCGCCGCTGGTGATGACAATATCTGCTCGCGCCAATGCTCTTCCAATAACCTCTTTCATGCGGCCCGGGTTATCTCCGACTACCGATTTGAAAAAGAGGTTCACGCCCAGCGCCGTAAGCCGTTGAGCCATCCAAGCAGAATTGGTGTCGACAATCTGACCGAGTAGTAGCTCGGAGCCAATAGCAACGATCTCTGCGTTTGCCATCTCCCGCTTCTCCTAGGTTCGCTTACAAGCTATACCTTACGTCATGCGACGCACACAAGATCCGGCTTCGGTTGAAGGTTTGCGGCATCCTTGTCCATTTCGTTCTTCTTTGCCAGAATACGCCCATGATTATTCTTCTTTCTAACGACGATGGTATTCATTCTGAAGGTATCATCGCACTCGAAAAGAATCTCCAGAAGATCGGCGAAATTTATACCGTGGCGCCGGACCGGGAACAGAATTCCATGAGTCACGCGCTGACTTTGCACCGGCCACTTCGGGTTCACGAAGTCGGACCCAGACGGCTAGGCATCGATGGCACGCCTACCGATTGCGTCAAGCTGGCTCTGACGGGCCTTTTGCCCGTTCGCCCCGATCTTGTCGTATCGGGCATTAACAAAGGTCCCAATCTCGGCGACGACATCATCTATTCCGGCACGGTGTCGGCCGCAATCGAAGCCGCCCTTTTAGGCATACCGGCCATCGCCGTGTCTCTGGTCATTTTCGAAAATTATCAATTCGAAGCGGCGGCGGAGTTCACGGCGAGTCTGGTTTCACGTATCCAAGAGGTCGGCTTGCCGCTCGAAACACTGTTAAACGTGAACGTTCCTCCGCTACCCCGACAGCAAATTAAAGGTTGGCGGGTAACCCGCCAAGGAAAGCGGCACTATGCTGAGAACATTGTCGAAAGAACCGATCCCCGTGGAAGAAAATACTATTGGATCGGTGGAGATCAGTTGGGGTTTGCTCATGAAGACGGCACCGATTGTATGGCTGTCCATGAAGGTTACATTTCCGTGACACCTCTGCAGGTCGACCTTACCAATTACAAGTTGCTCAATGAAAGCTATTTGCCCACTTTCAAGTGGCCATGACGCCGCAAGCGTTTGTTTCTCCGAAGCAAAAATGCACGACGAAGAATCAGAGCAAGCCCGCAAGCAAGTGCGAATGGACAAGTGGCTTTGGGCCGCACGCTTCTACAAGACCCGCTCGTTCGCCGCTGAGGCCCTCCGCGGCGGCAAAGTCGAAGTGAACGGCGCGCGCGCCAAACCGAGTCGAAACGTACGGATCGGGGATTCTCTCATTATCCGCCGCGGCCCTTATACATGGACCGTAATTGTCAAAGCCTGCTCCATGCAGCGGGGTCCCTCAACTGAGGCCCAGCTTCTTTATGAGGAGAGCGAAGACAGCATCCGAAAGCGGCAAGAAGTTGCCGCGCAACTCAAGTTGGAACACCCGCAGTTTGGCCGGACTGGCCGGCCGTCAAAGAAAGATCGGCGAACCATTCTAAAATTCACCAAGCGCGACCGCTGATGGGATGCAAGCCATGGGCATTTTCTTGACATGGCTACTCGAAGTGGATATGGACAGTGCACCACGGAATCCAACGGAGATAGAATGATTAAAAAATCCTTAATCCTGGCTTTAGCCCTCGTCCTATCGCAGGCATCCATGGCCTTCCCTCAATCCGCTCCTTACTACCAGGGCAAAACGATCATACTCATCCAGGGACGAGAACCAGGCGGTACCGGCGCGCTACGAGCTCAAGCCGCAATCCCATTCCTGCGAAAGTACATTCCGGGTGAGCCGATCATCGTCACCCAGTTCATGCCCGGTGGCGGCGGTCGTAAGGCGGCGAACTATATGTATCGAAACGCCAAGCCTGACGGTTTGACCATCGGTAACGTCGGCTCCGGCCTGGTCGCTAATTTCGTCCTCGGCTCGACAGGCGTTCAGTACGATATCGACAAATTTCTCTATCTCGGCTCGCCAAACAGCACCGCGCAATACGTCTTCTCTTCCGTGGCTAACCTGGGCTTGGACACCATCGATAAGTTGCGCGCCCGTCCAGGTTTGCGCGTAGGCGCTCAGACCGTAGGTCATGATATTTACATTAACGGACGGCTCTTCTCATGGCTGCTCGGCCTAAAAGAACCGAAATTCGTCACGGGATTTTCAGGTCCAGAGCTCGATTTGGCCCTGACCCGAGGAGAATTGGACGCCCGCGCGAATATACCGGACACAATCCTGCAAAGAAGCCCGGAATTTGTTGACAAAGGAATGATGAACTTTCACGCCGTCATTCAGATTCCGAAAGAAGACCGTCATTACCATCCAGTGTTCGCCAAACTCCCCGAACTCGAGTCTTTCGCCAAGTCAGACAGAGAGAAAAAAATTCTGGCGATGTTCCGAAGTTTCCGCTTAGTGGGTTCGCCGTACATCTTGCCCCCAGGCACAGCGCAAGAACCGGCCGCCATTCTCCGCGAAGCGATGCGCAAAACATTCAAAGACCCGGCCTTCCTCAAAGAGTTTAAAAAGCTCTCCGGTGACGATGCCAGCCCTCTATTACCCGAAGCGCAGGAGAAAGCGATCAAGGAAATCCCGAGAGAAGCCGAGGTCATCGCCACCTTTAACAAGCTTGCGGGCAATGACCCTTTGCCGTCCCGCTAAAGTCCAGCAACGCTGTCCTTACGTTCATATTCGTTTGCGCCGCGGCTATTTCCTACTTGCCGTTGGTGGGGGCGATCTTGGCCTAAGCTCTTGCGGCAATTAGGCAAGCGGATGGTGGCGCGGAGTGGCCCGAAACGTCGCTAAGAAATTCTTGTTAAGTGAGAGCTAGTGCGGTTTGAAGGGCAGAGTTCGTTGAGAACGCATATTTCGCAGGCGGGCTTCCGCGCCTTGCAGACACGACGGCCATGGAGGATCAGACAAAGAGAAAAACGGGTCCACTCGTGTGGGGGTAAGAGACGCTTGAGGTCACGCTCTATTTTGTTCGGATCGTGTTGGCGGGTAAGGCCCAGGCGACAGGAGACGCGTTTGCAATGGGTATCGACCGCAATGCCCGGTGTATCAAAAGCATGACCCAAAACTACGTTTGCGGTCTTTCGTCCGACGCCTGCCAACCGAGTGAGTCCTTCCATCGTCGACGGCACTTGTCCTCCAAACTGCTCGACTAATTGTCTGCCGCAGCGCTGCAGGGATCTTGCCTTGGCACGGAACAGGCCGAGTGTGCGGATGATGAGTGCAATTTCTTCGGTCGCAGCGTCGGCCAGTTTTGCGGCGTTTGGATAACGACGAAAAAGCTCGGGCGTCACTCGGTTCACCGCCTCATCGGTGCATTGGGCGGAGAGGATCACCGCGATGAGAAGCTCGAAAGCATTGCGGTGCTTCAATGGAACTTCGGGCTCAGGATAGATCCGCGCCAGACGGGCGGCAACCGCATTGGCACGAGCCCGCTTCTCTTCGAGGCTTTCTCTTGGCCGCCGACGGCCGTTCTTTTGAAGGGCCTGCCGTGATTGCAACCTTAACTCCCACGGCGCGCGCGAAGTGCTTTTTTGCCCGCGTAAATCGCCTTGGCGCCCAATTCTTCTTCGATTCTCAAGAGCTGATTATATTTCGCGGTGCGTTCGCCGCGGCAAGGCGCTCCTGTCTTGATTTGGCCGGCGTTAGTCGCTACGGCCAGGTCCGCAATGGTCACATCCTCCGTCTCGCCGGAACGATGGGACATGACGGTTGTATATCCCCATTTTTTGGCGAGCTCCATGGTTTCCAGTGTCTCTGTCAGGGTGCCGATTTGGTTCACCTTAACCAGAATAGAATTGGCGACGTCGGATTCAATACCACGTTGGAGCCGGCTCTTATTCGTGACGAAGACATCATCTCCCACGAGTTGTATTCTCTTGCCGAGCGCGGCAGTCATCATCTGCCAGCCCTGCCAATCATCTTCAGCAAACGGGTCCTCGATCGAGATGATCGGATACTGCCGCACCCAATCTTCATAGAGCCGTACCATTTCATTCCGTCCTCTTTTCCGACCATCAGACTTTTTGAACACATAATCACCGTTTTCATAGAACTCGCTCGACGCGACATCCAGCGCTAACGCAATCTGCGTTCCTGGCTTATAGCCGGCTTTGGTGCTGGCCTCCAGCAATAATTCGATGGCTTCGGCATTGCTTTTGACGCGGGGCGCAAAGCCGCCTTCGTCTCCGACCGAAGTGGAATAAGATCGATCGTGTAATACCTTTTTGAGTGTCTGAAAAATTTCGGCGCCGCTCTGTAAGGCACCGGCAAAGCTCTTCATCCCGTGAGGCACGATCATGAACTCCTGCACGTCGACGTTGTTGTCAGCGTGGACACCGCCATTCAGCACGTTCAACATCGGCACCGGTAGGGTCCTGGCCCCTGTGCCGCCGAGATAGCGATAGAGCGAAATACCTTGAGCGCGCGCCTGGGCCTGGGCGACTGCCAAAGAAACGCCGAGAATGGCGTTAGCGCCAAATCGACCCTTGTTCGGCGACCCATCCATCTCGATCATCATGCGGTCAATCGCCTCCTGTTCCCGTGCCTCTCTGCCGCGGAGGCGGGGACCAAGCTTTTCGTTGACATTCGCTACCGCGCGCGCGACGCCTTTGCCAAAAAAACGCTTTCCGCCATCCCTGAGTTCCATCGCTTCGTGCACGCCTGTGGATGCGCCGGAAGGGACCGTGGCGCGCCCGACTACACCCTTCTTGAGCGTGACCTCCACTTCTACCGTAGGTTGTCCCCTGGAATCCAAAACCTCTCGAGCATAAACCCGTTGTATTTTCATCTTTGGGCCTCCCGAAAGTTGATAAACTGCACAAAAGCACAAAATGTGTTATATTGCTATCTGTTTGAGCTGAACCAATGAAGTTCCGATGGGGAAAGCCACAAGGTTGGACTCTCTACCTCTTACTGTCACTCATTGTCTTGCTTTCCGTTTACACCATAGTCGGCGAGCGGGGAGTGTTTCACCTTTGGCGATTGAGAAGCGAGAAGGCGAAGCTCGACGAACAGAACTTTTCTCTACAAAAAGAGAATGAAGCGCTGCGCCAGCGAATCTCACGCCTGCGTCACGATGATTTCTATCTGGAAAAAATCGCTCGCGAGGAACTGAATCTGGTCCGTCCGGGAGAGGTGATCTATCGCTTCCCGTCGTCCGGACCGAGGAACACTCGAGCCAGAGCGCTCAGCGACCCTACTGCTGAATCGCGCCCGTCAGCGGCACGAAAAGCACGCCGGTAAAATCTTCGGTGATCGGTTGGCCAGCATTTTTCCTGATCCGTACCAATCTCTGCGCCTGACGCGGCTCGCCCAAGGGCATCACCAAACGTCCCCCTTCTCGAAGTTGATGCCAGAGCGGTTCGGGCAACTTAGCGGCAGAGGCAGTGAGGAGAATCGCATCAAACGGCGCATTTTCCTGCCAGCCGAAAAATCCGTCGCCCACTTTGAATTTGATGTTAGCAACGCCCATCTGTTCCAAGAGCTTTTGGGCTTGCTTGCTGAGTGGCGGAAGGATTTCGACAGAGTAAACCTGAGCCGCGAGCCGAGCCAGAACCGCAGTTTGGTAGCCGGACCCCGTCCCGATTTCCAGAACCTTCTCGCCGCCTTTGAGTTCTAACAGCTCGGTCATAAACGCCACGATGTAGGGCTGCGAGATGGTTTGACCTTCTCCAATGGGCAGCGGGCGATCCTCGTAAGCGGAAGATTGTAAGTTCTGCGGCACGAACAAGTGGCGCGGAATCGATTCCATAGCGACCAGCACCTGTGGGTTCTTGATCCCTCGAGCGCGGAGGTCCCGCTCGACCATCTGCCGCCGGGACTGTTGGAATCGGCTGGCAGCGTCGTCTTGACGCTGCGGCTCAACGTGCGCCGCATGGGTGAAGAAAACGATTGAAAGAATCAGGAACAACGCGGCCAGAACTATGGTGTTAAGATTAGTCTTTGAAGACAAAATGATAGTACTCATCCATGTCCATGAGCGAATCGAGCTCGGACGCGTCTTTTAACCGAACCTCGACCAGCCAACCATCATGGTAAGGGTCTTCATTGATAATCGCCGGATGATCTCCCAGATGAGGATTAACGGCCAGCACGGTGCCGGATATGGGAGATAGAAGCTCGTGAACCGTGGAAACGGATTCCAGCTCCGCTAACAGTTCGCCTTCTTCGATTCTGTCGCCCACCTCAGGCAGCTCTATGGAAATCACTGTCCCTAGCTCGTCCTGAACATAATTAGTGAGTCCGAGATAAACGTGCTGGTCTTCCACACTGACCCAGACATGTTGCTCGCTGACCTTAACCTCTTTTTCCATCGAATCCTGCTTAACGTCACTATAGGGCTTGCCGCTTTTGTGTCAAGAGACAATAGTCACCGTTGAGATCGGCTTTGCTCGGCTTGACAACATCAGGCCATTCACAGTATCGGTCGGAAGGCATTCGTTCCACCCAACCCCTGATTTGAGAAAATCGGACTGATCGCGCAGGTTAAGATGTGCGCCCGTAGGAGGACGAAATCCGATACAAATGACAGCTCAGGATGCGAAGCAGAGCGCTGCGGCTATCGTCGCCGCCCTTAAGAAAGCTGGAATTGATTTCGTCGCCAGTCTTCCGGACGAAAAAATGGTTGAAGTGATCCGGGCCGTGGAGACGGATCCGGAACTGAAACACATTCCGCTTTGCCGCGAAGAAGAGGGCATCGGTATCTGTGCTGGAGCTTACCTAGCAGGAAAGAAAACCGCGCTGATCGCGCAGAACGGCGGCTTTCTTAACAGTTGCAATGCCCTGACCACAACCTCCCTACAGTTTCAGATCCCTCTGTTGCTTTTGATTTACTACGCTGGAGATATCGGGGATCGCGGCTTTGCGACTCTTGGCTCAGTGACAGAACCGGTGCTGCAGGCCATGGGAATCCGCGCCTACGTGCTGCGTCACGCTGAGGATATTGACAGCACCTTACAAGGTGCACAAGTCCTCGCCGACGATGCAAAGAAACCTGTGGCAGTGCTTCTAACCAAGAGCGTCCTTGGGGTCAAATGATGCAACGTTTTGATTTCCTAAAGTCTATAGCTGAAGACAGTGAAGACGCATTGGCGGTCTGCACAGGATGGGCCGCAAGGGAGTGGTGGGCGATTAGGCCTAGCGAAGGAAACCTCAAGACTCGCACCTTGGGGTTAGTTTCATCCATTAGCGCGGGGCTCGCCCTCGCGTTGCCTCATCGTAAAGTCATCGCCATTGATGGCGACGGAGCTTTTCTAATGAATCTCTGTGGACTGCCCACCATCGCGTTGCAGAATCCTCCTAACCTCATCCATCTTCTCTTCGACAATCAGGTGTATGAGGCTTCTGGTGGTATCGCGACTGCGTCACACATTGCCGATGCGGTAGCGCTGGCCAAAGGGGCAGGTTACCGACACGCCGCCTGGGCGAACACCGTCGAAGAGTTTCGCGCCGAGTTTACCCAAGCATGGAAACGGAACAAATTGACCTTGATCGCTGCCAAGGTCGAGCCCGGACAACCGCCGGATCTCCCCTATCTGCGACTCGACGAGATCGAAAATAAATACCGGTTCATGCGCTACTTGGAGCATACCGAAAAGAAGGGCATCTTAAATCCCGGCTTCGATTCGAAGTTATGAACGCCGGAGAACCGGAACATTCGAAGCGCTGAGACAAGGGGTCGCTCGACAAACCTAACGGACTGGTTTATCCGAGTCGAGTGACACAAAAACTATTAAAGGTGTTCTCGACTCATTAATTCGGCGACGGTGGAGGATTAATACGCGGCGTCAAGCCTTTGCGGAGCGCTTTTCGCCGCACGTATTCTTCGCGTGAGACTCTTCCGTTGCGTGGAAAGCCGAGCCAATTCCATTGGTCAGGATGACGTCGAATGGTCTCCTCGAGATGCCGCGTATAGAGAGCGGTCGTCGCTTCCACACTTCCCTCAAGCTCCGCCGTCTCCACGGGTTTGATTTCCGCGCCAATGGTAAGGACCAGCGACCCGTCCGCACGCCGAGTGGCAAACATCGGCAGCGTCACGGCGCCGGTGCGCAGGGCCAGAGTTGCGGGCCCGCGCGGGGCGGGTAACGTTCTGCCCATGAAATCGACCATCACACCACTCGACTTGAACTCATCCGCGATGACTAACACGATCCGGTTTTCTCTCAATGCCTTTAGAATACCTCGTACGGCCTCCCTCCTGGGCTTGGCAGGAATGGTGTGAATTCCGATTTGGGCGCGATAGCCGTCAATC
This sequence comes from Candidatus Udaeobacter sp., assembly GCA_035641275.1. Classification (GTDB taxonomy): domain Bacteria; phylum Desulfobacterota; class Binatia; order UBA9968; family UBA9968; genus DASQUN01. The sequence continues at coordinate 9,165 of DASQUN010000225.1, forward strand.
AACCGAGCGAACCGTTCGTCGCCTGGGTGCTTCACGACAACGCTGAAAGGATAGCCCGCCGCGGCCAGTCGGACTCCAATCATCGTAAAACTCCCTAGATGCGCACTCAAGGCAAGTACTCCCCTTCGCCTCGCGAGAGCCTCTTTCAAGTGCCGCTCTCCCTCCAACATCACCGTCGAAATGATTCTCTCTTTTGAGAAGTACATCACGGCGCTGGTTTCAAGAATCCCTTGCGCAAAGTTCCTCCATGCACGCCAGATCAGCGCTTTGCGTTCGGCCGGGTTGTTCGTCTTACCCAAGGCCATGGCAACATTTTCTTCCATGCGAGTCCGATATTTCCAAAGACAACTAAAGGTCACCCGGGCCGAAAATTTCGTGAACAGAATGAGCAGCCGATATGGAATCCACGGCAACCCCGCGACAAAACCTCGCAGAGCATATTCGCCGATCCGATACCTCAGAGCGTAGAAAAACTGTCGCAGGGGAGACCTCTTGTTTCGCCTTGGCAGCCGCATAGGAAGTTTATGAATGCCTTTCGGGTGCTTTTCAAGCCTCCAGCCAACGAGCACCAAAAAAAGGCGGCGGAGGTTTGCACCTTCGCCGCCTAAATTGAGCGACAGCAGTTTCGGCTGGTTGGAATTATCGACCGGCGGCTCTACGCATACGGCGACCAGCCCGGCCGGAAACGGAAACTCCTCTCTTGATTCGCTTTCGCCCTGGCCTGAGCCGGTAGATCTTGGCTTGGGTGCGCTCCGCGAACGTTTTTTGCTTCCACTGCACCATCCCTTGCCTCAGGTAATCGGGGTCAAATCCCAACGTTTCACATACGTTACCAAAGGAGAAAAGCCAGTCACCACCCCGTTCCTGCACCCACTCCTCCGCTTCCTGAAAAAGAAGTTTGCCTTTCCCATCCTGGGCAAAGATATACTTCTGGAAACAAGCGATGGCGTCTTCCAAAACCGCCAGCATGAGCTTCTTTTCCGGTTCGAGGTGAAGCTTGCGACGAAACGTCTCAAGATACTGATCCGGAAGGAGTGTATCGGGCTGAAATAGCGATGTGACCCGCTCTTCCATGCTCAATCCAGTCTCATAAGCCATAAAACCACCTCCCTCTAGGGTACGGCCTGCCTTCTCGAAGGAATAGAGAATCGTCGATTCCTGATCATGCCGCACTCGAAAGAGAAGAGGAGCCCAAAGCGTCCCTGCACGGCGTTTGCTTTAAATCGGCAATCGTCGTTTTGGTGAACACTTCGGTAACTTTTCTTTGCACCTCGCTCCAGACATTAACCATCGTACACCTAGGTAACTGATCACAGGTCACATGCTGGTCCATACATAGATTGACTGCGATGGGACCTTCAATGGCCTCGATCACGTCGTAAAAGGAAATCGACCCGGCAGAGCGAGCCAGCGCATAGCCGCCGCACGCACCCCGCTTGGACTTAATCAATCCGCCGCGTATCAGATCCTGAATAATTTTCTCCAAGAATTTTTTTGGAACTCCCTGTTGTTCGGCAATCTCTCCTATGGAGCAGCATCTGTCCGGATCCTGGGCCGAAAGATAGATGACAGCGCGCAATCCGTAATCGACCCGGCGAGGAATCTGCATGAGCCCCATAAATTTTACCCCCTTGCCCCAATGCGGCCAGCCAGGACTGCCGAATCTGTCTCGGATCGCTGCTGCTGCTTGTTCAACTTGCCTAGCGCGGACAGGCCCTGCAATCTTTCGACGATTGAAGGCATCTTTTCGTTAACGTACCGAACCTCATTTTCGGTATTAAATCGGCTCAAACTAAGCCGGATAGCCCCTTGCAGCCAATCAGCCGGTAGGCTCATCGCCCTGAGCACATGCGAGGGTTCCGATGACCCCGCCGTACAGGCCGAACCCGTGGAGGCGCAAATGCCATTTTGATCCATCAGTACCAGGATCGATTCGCCCTCCAAATACCTAAAACTTATGTTCGAGGTGTTTGGCAAACGATCTTGGCCCTGACCGTTCACTCGGCAATGCGGGCAGGATTGTTGCAGCGATTGTTCCAGCTGATCCCGCAGGGTCTGAACCTTTCCGCTATATTCCGGTAAATGCTTCAACGCGATCTCCGCAGCCTTTCCCATGCCGACAATGCCGGCGACATTCTCCGTTCCCGCTCGGCGGCTACGTTCCTGGTGTCCGCCAATGATGAAAGGAGGGAAAGTAATGCCTCGACGCACATAAAGCGCTCCAACGCCCTTCGGACCATGAAACTTGTGTCCGGAGATTGTTAACAAGTCTACCGGGCAATCTTTGACGCTAAGCGGGATTTTGCCTGCCGCTTGGACTGCATCAACATGGAAAGGAATCCCTTTGGCTTTGACGATTTCGCCGATCTCTTCGATCGGGAAAATAACGCCCGTTTCGTTGTTCGCCCACATAATGGAAACCAACGCGGTTTGGTCCGTCAAAGCATCACGGAGCTCGTTTAGATCGAGCATTCCACCTTGATTCACGCCTAGCCAAGTCACGCGATAACCCTTTTTCTCGAGATGCTGACAAAGGCCCATGACCGCGGGATGCTCGACCAGTGTTGTGACGATGTGACGCTTGTCAGGTCTCGCTTCCAGCATGCCGCGAATCGCAGCGTTGTCGCCTTCGGTTCCGCAGCTCGTAAACATGACTTCCACAGGATCGGACGCGCCAATCGCCGCGGCGACCCGTTGTCGCGCCTCGTGGATCGATTGCGCCACCTGGCTGCCAAACCGATGAATGCTGGACGGATTGCCGTAGAGCTCCGTTAGAAAGGGCCGCATCGCTTCGAAGACTTCAGGCAATACCCGAGTCGTCGCGTTGTTATCGAAGTAGATTTCCGATCCCATAATCATAGAAAGCCGGCACTCAAGCCCTTAGACTTACCCGACACTTCCCTCCAAGCTCACTCCCAGGAGTTTCTGCGCCTCCACGGCAAACTCCATCGGCAGTTCGCGAAATACTTGCTTACAGAAGCCATTGACGATCATATTGACTGCGTCTTCCGCCGAGATGCCGCGCTGGCGGCAGTAAAAAAGCTGGTCCTCGCCGATCTTGGAAGTCGACGCCTCATGCTCCACTTGTGAAGCATGGTTCAAAACTTCCAAATAAGGAAAAGTATGCGCGCCACACTTATCGCCCAGCAGTAGTGAATCGCATTGCGAATAGTTCCGTGCGCCGCTGGCGCCCTTCATGATCTTCACCAAGCCGCGATAAGTGTTCTGTCCATGCCCGGCAGAGATGCCTTTGGAAATGATCGTGCTTTTTGTGTTCTTACCGATGTGGATCATCTTCGTGCCGGTGTCCGCCTGCTGGTAGTTGTTCGTGAGCGCCACGGAATAGAACTCACCCACCGAATCGTCGCCCTGGAGAAGGCAGCTCGGATACTTCCAGGTAATTGCCGAGCCGGTTTCGACCTGCGTCCAGGAAATCTTCGACCGTTTGCCGAGGCACTTTCCGCGTTTCGTGACGAAATTGTAAATGCCGCCTTTACCTTCCGCGTCGCCCGGGTACCAGTTTTGCACAGTGGAGTACTTGATCTGCGCATCATCATGGGCAACAAGCTCGACGACGGCGGCGTGCAGCTGATTGGTATCGCGCATCGGGGCCGTGCAACCTTCGAGGTAACTGACGTAGCTCCCTTCCTCGGCGACGATGAGAGTCCGCTCAAACTGGCCGGTCTCCGCGGCATTGATGCGGAAATAGGTCGACAGTTCCATAGGACAACGAACTCCCTTCGGGATATAACAAAAAGATCCATCGCTAAAAACCGCTGAATTTAAAGCCGCAAAGAAATTATCGGTGTAGGGGACAACCGATCCAAGATACTTCTCAACGAGTTCGGGGTGGTTCTGCACCGCCTCGGAAAAAGAGCAGAAAACAATTCCCATCCCGGCCAATTTTTCCTTGAAGGTCGTCGCCACGGAAACACTGTCAAAGACCGCATCGACGGCGACGCCGGCTAGTTGCTCCTGCTCTTTCAGTGGAATGCCAAGTTTTTCATACATCTTTAGAAGCTCCGGGTCGACTTCCTCCAGGCTTTTGGGCCGATCCGCCTTCCCCCTGGGCGCTGAATAGTAACGAATGGCTTGATAGTCGATGGCTGGATAGTGAACATTGGCCCACTTAGGTTCAGCCTGAGATTTCTCCAGCTTCGCCCAGCTGCGATAAGCCTTCAGCCGCCACTCGAGCATGAAGTCGGGCTCCCTTTTCTTGGCCGAGATCAGACGAATAACATCTTCGTTCAATCCAGGCAGCACGGTATCCGCTTCGATATCCGTGAAGAAACCGTATTTGTACTCACGCCTTGCGAAATCTTCGACAGTATTTGCGCCTGTTTTCATTGGGTCCTCTACTCCTTACACAGCGAATGAAGCGCCACAGCCACAGGCTCGCTTAACGTTGGGATTCTGAAAAACAAACCCCGACTGCATCAGCTCTTCCTTATAATCGAGTTCGGTCCCACTCAAATAGAGCAGACTTTTCATGTCCACAAAGACTTTTGCCCCATCCTTTTCGAAAACCTTATCGGTTCCCTTCGGGAGATCGAAATCCACTTTATACTGCAGACCGGAACAACCACCGCCAACAACCTTGACTCTCAAACCCTGCCCCTCTTTATTCTCCGCGGCGATGAGCTCTTTAATTCTCAGGGCGGCGCGCCCCGTCACACTAATTCCTGCTGCCATATATCCATTCCCCGTATCTAGGACACTCTCTCCTGCGCTTTTATGTTGGCTTGCTGTCGCCTCTCTATCCTCATTCTTTTGGTCTTGTAAGCGGGCGCTGTCTCCCGCAAGCGTCGGACTTCCTCAACCACCCGCCGAATCGTATAATCAACCTCGTCCTCGGTATTGAAGCGACCCAGACCGAAACGAATCGAGGTA